>JBOGOW010000795.1:0-1002 GCA_050748285.1 Pyrinomonadaceae bacterium | reverse complement strand
GCTCTAGCGCGAAGATGACGTTACCGTTGGAACTAAGTCCGGCCGCGAAGATCGAACTTGATGAGGCCATTGATTGGTACAACGAACAAGCAGAAGACCTTTCTGCAAAGCTCGTTGAAGCGATTGATGCTGATCTGGTACGAATTCAGAAATCGCCGATGTTATTTCCGGTTGTTCACGGCACCACGATAAGGCAAGCCGCAGTTCAAAAGTTCCCTTTCATTATTTTGTTTACTGTCGAAGCTGAGCGAATCCTTGTTTATTCGATTTTTCACACGAGCCGAAACCCAATAATATGGCGCGGTCGAATCGATTAAAGCCCCTGAACGTTGCAATTATAAGGGAGCTTTGAAAAACCAAGTGCGCCGTTCCAGAACATGCGTTGAGACGTTTCTTATTCGTGCATTCGTGGCAAAAAACAAAAAAATCGGCCACGAATGCACGAATAAGAGTCAACTCGGACAAGTGTTAGGTCCAAAACGGCATGACACAAAAAACCAAGGGAAGTTTTTCAAAGAACTCTATAATTTATATCAAGGAATTAAAGATAGTGGGTCAGTTTCCTAAGACTCCGTATGCCCAGCGTCCTAACTCGGTGTCCTTTGTGTTCAATGGATTTTTTTAACACAGAGGCTGCCGAGAAAGACTTACAGAATCCGCAGAGGAAAGAAACCGAATAATCGCGGACACCACGAAATTTGGTCGCGACCGACTGTTGAGGCTCCGCGTGATTCCTGTAAGCTCTATCGGATCGTCAACTCGAACGGCATCATCAGCATTGCTTCGCCGCGTTTCATTTTGTCAAAGAGTTCTGCATATTTGAATGCGCGGCGGATGTCCTCGGGGAGCGACGCGAACACGGCGGCTTTTGCTTTTTGCTCTTTTATTTCAGCAGCGTCGGGATCGCCAAACCATGTTTCGAAAAACGGTTTTGGCGCCGGAAAAACTATTCGTCGAACATCTTTATCAGCCGGTAGATTTGCGAGTTCCTTAGCGATAGAG
>JBOGOW010000794.1:0-1010 GCA_050748285.1 Pyrinomonadaceae bacterium | reverse complement strand
ATCTCATATTTCTCACAAAGAAATCTATCTATTTCAGTCGGTGAGCTCATCGCCCTCACTTCTGCGATCTCATCGTCCGAAAGAAGCGGAATAGTGAAACGTTCGATAAAGTTCTTTTGGTAACAAGGATAACCACCTTCGATCGCAAAACTGGTTTTCGTTACGTAATAATGCATTAATGACGAGTTAAGGATCTTCTGAACAACATCCATGTTCGCCTCGATTGAAAGCGGATTTGAAAAGTCATCAAATAAAGATCGCGGAGCATTCTTGAAAAAAATCCCGTAGCCATTTGTAAAAAAAGACCCTTCATCATTTACAAGAAGAAACCTCGGAAACTTGCTAAAAGTCGGTGTAAGAATCTTCTTACCCTGCTTTGTAAGCCCTTGCGTCCGACCCCAAGCGAAAAAAGGATCATAGACCATCTTTCCCTTGTCTCGGGTAGCAAGCCTTTCTCGTTCGGATATGAGGTATTCGAGACAAGCAGGGAAATTTCGTTCGAAATCTGTAAAAGCTATTAGTTTTGCAGTCCCTTTGACAATTTCATATGGACAGATGATTCGACGTGTATTTCCGGTGATCTGGGACTGATCCGTGAACTCCGATATCTTGTGGACTGCTCTCGTAACAGACTCTTCGATTCTAAAGGTGCCGTTGTCCGTAGATTTCGTGTAGTAGCCATCAATCTCTTGACGTCCGTCAATAAAATAAACATCGTCCTTGAGGGTTGCGATGCCGACAGCTATGTCAAATAGTGTTCCTATCGGGGTGCCTAATGATTCAATTGTTCGGATGATTTGCTGCTCATCCTGCTTGAGTAAGCGCCATTTCTTCACGTTTAGGTCTTTTACAGAGTTCGTTGAGCCATTCGCATTTAGTAAGAAGCTCTCGGGACTCTGATCTGGCTTGATTCTGTCGTAAAGAATTGCGTCGTTAGGTTTTTTGTCAAGAAAGGTAATGGCCGTATACGTTTGGGCATCGAAAAACTTTCGGTGACTAAAATCTAGAAT
>JBOGOW010000793.1:0-1012 GCA_050748285.1 Pyrinomonadaceae bacterium | reverse complement strand
GCATTTATCTTGGCCTGTGGATCGTTTACGAAAAAGGCGTTTTAGGCGGGTTGATAGCCTGATTTCCTCATTTTCGGCGAAAATTCATCAAAATCATTACCCAAAACACGTAAGTTTTGTTAATATTTAATTCTATTAACAAAATTGACATACCGCACTTATATATGCGGAACAGGGGGAAATTATGGGACAGAATTACGATCGTGATGAAGGAAGCGTTACTACAAAATTGACATATCTACTTATCGGCGGCGGAATCGGAGCCGTGATCGCATTGCTTTTTGCACCGAAATCGGGCGTCGAGCTCCGTGAAGATATTGCCGACGCCACGCGTAAAGGCATCGAAAAAAGCAAAGAGACCGCAGCGCATTTGCAGGAACGTGCAGGCGAATACTATGAAGTAGGCCGCGAACGCGCCGGCGAGATTTACAGCACAGCGCAGGAAAAAGCAGCTGTATTGGCGGAGAAAGCAAAAGCGGCGGCGGCAAACACTGCGAATCCGTTCACGGCAGCGGTCGAGGCCGGAAAGGACGCCTACGTTGCCGAAAAACGCAAAACGGAAGCCAAATCGATCACCGAAGGTCGTCCGTCGTATCCTGTAAAAGAAGAAACTAATTAGTTTATGAACGTCAATGAGCCGCAATTTTGGATGATGATCGCCTCGATCGTCATTGCAGTTTGTTTTGTCGTAATGTCGATCGCGCTGATCGCTATCGCTATGACGGTTCGTCGCGTAATCGCGACGGTCGGCAGGTTGGAGGAAAAAGTTTCTCCGCTGATAACCAAGGTCGATGCTTTGGGTATTCAGGCAAAGGAAATGTCGGTTCATTTTACGGAGGTTTCGGCGAACCTTTCGACCGCGACCAAATATCTTGCGGAATCGACCGAGTTGATAAAAGAAGAGGTGTCTGAGCTTCGCACTCTCGTCGGTTCGACGGCGCTGGTTGCCCGCGACAAGGTCGATATGGTCAGCCGCTCGATCGATCGAACTCACGACCAGGTTGTCGATACC
>JBOGOW010000792.1:0-1017 GCA_050748285.1 Pyrinomonadaceae bacterium | reverse complement strand
CGATTATTGCAACAGAAAAGAACAGGGCGAGAAGCCCGCTGAAAATGCAGGCTCTCACCCATTTTGAAAAAATACTCATAGCTGGAAATTACAACCCGCCGGCGCGTTTGATGGTGCAGCCGAAAGCGTTTGCCCGCGTCGTTTCGATCTTCTTTCCGCCTAGAGCCGAATCGAACGCAGTTTTCAAATACTGTACTTTGATGTTCTTGCCGCTTCGATCATTATCGATTGCGCCGTGATACATCAAAACATTATTAGCGTCGAAGTAATAAACTTCCGGCGTAACCGATGCTCCCCATTTGTCAGCGAGCAAGTTCCCTTTATCGATCAGAACAGGGAATGTGTATCCGAATTCCGAGATATTCGATTTCACCCAGGCAAGGTCCTCGGTCGCGTTCGAATTTATCCCGACAAAATTCACGCCCTTTGCCTGATATTCGGCGGCGATCTCGTTGATTCGATCTTTGTAACCGCGAACGACGGGACATTGTGCCGATAACCAGACGACCAACGTGCCATTCTTGCCTTTTAGTTTATCCAGCGTTTGCGCGGCGCCATCGGTATCGGGAAGCGAAAAGCCTTCGACCTTCGCGCCGATCTCCAATCCGCCGGCCTGTGTAAGGCTTGGGATCGAAACAAATACCAAAGCGGCGATCGACAAGAATAGTGCAACAAATTTAACTTTCATAACTGAAACCTCCATTGAAAATTACGAGACTACATTGACTCTACCAATCAATTGAAGTCCAAACAAGATATACAAATACTACGAAAAGCAATTCCGGAAAGTTTTCCTCGAATGCGAGCGGAAACTGTTTAGACGAAATAAATCTCTATTTCGATGCATCTTTCGCAAAAATTTTTGAATTATCCGTCAAGTCAGGTGGTATAATCATTCGGATTCAAACAAATGATCACGGTCGGCGAGAATTTCTTGCATTACAAGATCCTTTCCTCCATCGGTTCCGGCGGAATGGGCGAGGTTTATCTTGCAAAGGATAATCAGCTCGAACGCAA
>JBOGOW010000791.1:0-1018 GCA_050748285.1 Pyrinomonadaceae bacterium | reverse complement strand
CCTTCCGCCGACGGCTAAATCCCATTACCGAATCCATTAAATTCATCTGTCTGTTTTCCATTCCCTAATTTTAAACTTTCACACACTTATATGCTACTTTTACCATGGGTTTTTCAAAGCTCTCTCTTAATCTTGACGACCTTTATAAGTACGACGGCCTTGGGGGTCTCGACAGCGACAATTTCCCTCAAACGAACCGTTATCGCTCTTTCCTCCGTTGTTTTGCGCTTTAAAGCCCGCTCGAAATCCATTGGCGAGATTTCGTTAACACTTTGTTCTTTAGACCCAGATAGAATTGCCGAATTGGTTTCGTACAGATAGATGCAGTCTGATGAACATGAAGACCAGCGTGATTCAAAGGCCTCCTTACCGGAACCGATCCGATATCGTCCATCGTTTCGATCAAAGTCGAAGATAACAGTGCCACGAGAGCCTTCGGAAACGTAATCTTCCGGATTAAACATCCATCCGCGCTTTTCGAGAGAGCGAAATATTCGATAGCTGATAGTAAGTTCTATGTCGGTATCGTCAAGTTGGGTTTTACGCTTGATGCCTTCCAATTTAGCAACGAGATAGGAGTTTCTATCGTTCCGTAAAGAAAAAATCTGATTCAATCGAATTCCCTTCGCTTGACTGGATCGATCAAGTTCCCGCGGATCCGCGACGTCTTCTATTTTTCTTGCTGCTTTTGCGAGTGCGGGTGAGTCATAGTTATAAACACAATTATCACTACAATTCGACCAGTGCGTGCTAAATGTGTCGGCGCCGTCGCGTAGTTCGTAGGTTTTTTCCTCTTTGTTAAAGCTAAATGAAATACGGTTCACGGCAGTCGCGACGGGAGTGATTAGGGTTGAGCCGACTCCGGTTCCACTAGTCGCATTAACGGGCGGAGGTCGATCACTATTGATACTCTTGGCGAATACAAATCGGTTGATGTCGATGCCGTCTGTGCTAATATAGGGAGTCTGACTTTCCCCCTTGTCATCCATAACACTACCGCTTACCTTATTTCTTACGT
>JBOGOW010000790.1:0-1031 GCA_050748285.1 Pyrinomonadaceae bacterium | reverse complement strand
CATTTGATTATACTACTGAAATCGCGAAAAACATCGACTCGCGAACTATCCACGCCCCTTCACACTCGCATTTCTGCCCGTTTTCCTGAGTATTGCCTAATTGTGTGAAATCCTATCGCGGCGATGATTATTACACCGCCGAGAAGTGCCCATTCCGATGGGCGTTCGCCGACGAAGAGAAATACCCAAACCGGATTTAGGAGCGGTTCGATAAACCCGATCAGGCTGGCGTCCAGCGGCCGCGTACCTCCGCGAACGCCTTTTATAAATAAAATGTATGAGATGCCGATCTGAAATACGCCTAAAAAGACAACGGCGAACCAGTCGAGCGGAACCATATTCGGGATCGCCGAAATTCCGGTCGGCGTGTTCAATGCCGCGAGTAAAAAATTGCCGTAGATCACGGTAATAACCGGATTCAGTCTTTCGGCGCGCGGATGCTTTAAAAGCATTATGTAAAGCCCAAGGAAAATGCCCGAACCTAATGCCGCGATATTGCCCTGATAATCCTCAAGCCGAAGCTGCCCGACAAAGAACAAACTCATTCCTGCAAGAACGACAACGACCGTTAACAGATCGCGCATTCTAAACTTTTCGCTGATGATAAACGGTGCAAGTATCAGAATATAGATCGGCGCGGTGTATTGAAGAAAGATAGCGTTTGCGGCGGTCGTTTTCTTCGTCGCCCAAACGAATAGAAACAACAGAAGTGCGTAAATTATCGAGGTGAATATGCCGAAAGCGTCGATCTTCAATCCGGCCTTGCGGGTCAGAATCAAAACTGTAACGGCGGCAAAAAACGAGCGAAAAAAAGTAACCTGAAAAGCATCGAGCGTCGTCAGCTTGATAAACAAACCGCCCGTGCTCCACAAAAGCACGGCGATCACGACAAGCACGATCGGGGAAATCTTGGCGGATTTGTTATTCACCAAAAAAACTTAACGCAAAGTCGCAAAGACGCAAAGTCGCAAAATTAAATTTATAAAAATAGTCAGGTTCGACCCGTAGATACTCGGCGGTCGATTCTTCTA
>JBOGOW010000789.1:0-1031 GCA_050748285.1 Pyrinomonadaceae bacterium | reverse complement strand
CAATGGAACGGCTCATGCTCAGTGACGGAACTGAGCTTGGCCGTAATCTGCTCCTCCAATTGGCTTCGCTTTGCACCAAGACGGTCATAGTCCAACGCAGGGATCCTGAACTGGGTATCACAATAGTTAATTCCGCCATTCCCGTTGTCGTATCCCGACAGCTCCACCTTGGCAGAGTAGTCCCGCACGAGATTAGCAGCAGCATCCGTTCCTTCAGCTCGTAGAAGTGGCTCACAGTCGCCAAAAGTGGCTCAACTTGCTCATTTTGCTCCGTTATTTACTACATCGGGAAACTCGGCGGTATTTTGCCAAAGACAAGAGTCTTTTTCAGGATTTCCCTAAAGGTCTACCGAAGCGAAAGCAGATCATATTTCACAGCTCCAGCGGGTTATGTAGAGCCAAAACCAACTCCGCTAAAAAGAATTTGATGGTGACTTCTTTTTTATGTGGGGGACGTCGATCCCAAGCTAGACCTAGTGCGAATGGAGATTGTAAACCGATAGGAGGGGTCGCTTGCCCGACATTGTGTCCTTTATCGATTGACTCTATCCGGGAAAGTAATAGTAGAGCGTTTCAAAATCTGATCATCAGAGGCAATTTACTTATGTCACAGTTTCGCTCGAATACTCATGGAACCTCACTGCCAAGTAAGGCGTGAGGCCATCCCGGAGACAACAGAGAAAGGAGACAAGTCCATAGGACAGGACTCGTCTTAAAGTGCGCTTTAGGCGAGGAGCGATTTCAGAGGGTGGCCGTTTAGAAAATGTTGATCGGATACTCAGTGATCACACGGAACTGATCCTGCGCACCGCCAGTGGTCAAATCACCGCGGTGCCAGGCAGTACGCAGACGAACAGACAGGTTCTTCGCAGGGCCGGACTGAACGATATAGCGGGCTTCGACGTTGGTTTCAAATTCACGGTCGTCACTTCCATATTTTCTGGCATATGCGCCGCCGGTGACATGGGTGCCGTCGATGTCGGTGCCCCGCAGGTGGCGAGCCATGAACGACAGACCAGGCACACCGTAAC
>JBOGOW010000788.1:0-1032 GCA_050748285.1 Pyrinomonadaceae bacterium | reverse complement strand
TGCTTACGCGCGGGCTTCTGCATGGAGACGAATATGGCACAAAAAACATCTGGTGAGATCGAGAGGGAATTCATCGACGATCTTAAGAAAAACACTGGCAAGGATTTGAAAGGCTGGCTTTCGGCGATCGACGGCAGCGGGATCAAAAAACGCAACGACATTATTAAATGGTTAAAGGAATCGAATGGGTTCGGCCATATGAATGCGTCCTTGCTTGCCGGGCTTCATGCGAACGGCGGAAAGCCGGTCTATGCGGACACCGGCGACCTGCTTGAAAATCAATTTGCAAAAGCCGCAGATATGCGTCCCCTCTACGAAACTTTTCTCGATTTCGTGAAAAAGAACTTTCCGGCTTCGAGCGTTCTGCCAAAAAAGACTTACGTTTCGATACTTGAGAACCGCGAATTCGCGGCAGTGAACATAAAAACGAAAGAATTGCGGATCGGCTTCGATCTAGGTGATCGGCCATTCGATGAAAAGATAGAAAAGGCGAAACTCACCGGCCCGATGCCGCGCATTTCGCATATGTTTGTATTGACCGACGCGAAGCAATTGGACAAAAGCATCGTTGAAAACCTGAGAGAATCGCATGCGCGTTGTCACTGACTGGAACGCAAGCATCCTTGCTTGCGTCTGCTTGAAACACGAAAATCAAATGAGACGGACAAATACGACCGCACGGCGTTCGTGCAAGCACGGATGCTTGCGTTCCAGTCCTACTTCAATGCGTTCCGAAGAAATTCGACTAAAGGGAACGTAGCTTTGAAACTCTCGGCGAGAAGTTTTGGGTAATCTTTTCCAAGAGCCTGTTTTTCGGTAAAGGCCTCGGAGACTGTGAAAGATTTTAGCTTTAGGTGTTCGATTGCTTCATTATCGGCGAGGAATCCGACGGGCGGTTTTTTTAGTCGCTCACCGTCCAGTTCGCCAAATCGGTCTTTGAATTTTTTCGCTTCGACTATCTTCAAAAACTCTTTTGTGCCCGAGGCGATCGCGTTTCTTATCTTTAGCAACTCTGTCGAATCGGGCATATGC
>JBOGOW010000787.1:0-1037 GCA_050748285.1 Pyrinomonadaceae bacterium | reverse complement strand
GCGTGAAGGAGCGCCGTTCGATGCAGAGATCCGTTCAAAACCAATCGAATCGGGATATTTCCTACATATCATAACCAACGGAATAATAATTCCTGCTGCTTTTCTGATAGTCGGGCTTTTCGTTTTTCTTTTCAAACCAGATACATGGCTTACCGTTCTTTGTGCAATTGCATTCGCGCTTATCGCGGCCTCGACCTCGCCGCTTTGCTTTATATCCTATGCCGAGGCTTCGTTTTTAAATGTCTTCCTTTGGCAATTGGGATACATTTCCAGCTTGATCAGCGGTGTTGTACTGCTGCATTTCATTCTTTATTTTCCGAAGCCGTCGTGGCTCTTGCGGCGATTCCCGAAACTGCCGGTTTTGATTTACCTTCCCTTTTTGATTTACGTCTTGCCAACTGAGATCGGATTGCAATTCGCATGGAATGGATTTACCCAGTTCGACTTCATTTACGAATGGAGTCTTCTTTATTTTGCCGACCTTCTTTACACGCCCTATTTATTGGCCGATCTCGTTGTGCTTTTTCTAAATTACCGTCAATCCGATGAAGCTGGACGCCGGCGAATGCGGATTTTGTTATTCGGCATTCCACTCGCGATATTGCCATTTATGTTCGTCGATTCCGTTCTGCCGAGCATTGAATGGCTCACAGGGAAAACGATGTTTTCTTCAACGTCAATGAAAGAACTTGTCGCAAATCTCCCGATCATCATTGCCCCGCCCGTTTTCGCTTATGCCGTAGTAAAAAATCGTGTGATTCCGATTTCGATAATCGTCCGACGCGGCATTCAGTATCTTTTTGCGAAGAACGGACTGCGGCTTCTGGTTTTATTGCCGTTGGCTGGAATCGTATTGAACCTTGTCGATAATCCGGACCGCACGCTGGGCGAAATCGTTTTTCGTAATTCTGGCTGGTTTTATTTTTTCGCTATATCCACAATCGGATTTGCTCTATTGTCACGTTTTCGACTGAACGAATGGATCGACCGTAAATTCTTTCGTGAACAATTTGACCAGGAACGGCTTCTTCGGGGCC
>JBOGOW010000786.1:0-1043 GCA_050748285.1 Pyrinomonadaceae bacterium | reverse complement strand
ACGTTCGAGCTGAAATGTCGGGCGTAAAAAATACGCTTGTGCTCGCCGGTTTTGGACGCGGCTCTGGTTCTAATAACGGATTTGTGAATGTGTCATTGGTGCCGGTCAAAGAGCGCAGCAAATCGCAGTCGGACCTGATCAATCAAGCGCGGCAGATAGTCAAAAAATATGTGTCAAAGAATTATCAGGTTACGGTTTCGGCATCGTCGTCTATCGGAGGCAGCATCGGGCTCGGTCGCGGCGGTTCGTCGGTCGGGATGTATATCGCCGGGCCGGATATGGCGAAGCTCACCGAATACGCCAACGCGATGGTCGAAAAAATGAAGGAGGTTCCGCTTTATCGCGACCCTGATACTTCGGTAGAAGTCGGCAATCCCGAGATCCGTGTAACCATAGACCGTACAAAAGCCGCCGATCTCGGCGTCCGCGCCGGCGACGTTGCACAAGCGCTGAATATTCTTTCCGCCGGACAGATCGTATCCGCTTTTAGCGAAGGCTCGGAGCAGTACGACGTGATAGTCCGCGCCGAAGAGCAGTATCGCCGCGACCGCAACAATTTCAAATATTTTACGGTCGGTTCGTCGAACGGCGGGACGGTCGATCTGGAACGCGTGATAAAAATCAGCGAAGGTCTCGCGCCGTCGTCGATCA
The DNA here is from genome assembly GCA_050748285.1 of Pyrinomonadaceae bacterium. Taxonomy (GTDB): domain Bacteria; phylum Acidobacteriota; class Blastocatellia; order Pyrinomonadales; family Pyrinomonadaceae; genus OLB17. Next base: position 392 of record JBOGOW010000786.1, on the reverse strand, counting down.
ACCGACTCAATCGTCAGCGGCAGGTTACCGTTTCCGCCGGGTTGCCGCCGAATACTTCCGAAGCGGACGCCGTCGCGCGAATGCAAAAATTCGCCGAGGAATTGCAGATGCCGGCCGAGTATATTACCGGTGTTACCGGCCAATCGAAAGAACTCGAAAAGGCGTATAATGCGTTTTTATATGCGTTTTTGCTGTCGTTCGTATTTATGTATTTGATCCTTGCCGCACAATTCGAATCGTTTATTCATCCGGTTACGATCTTGCTCACACTGCCGCTCGCTGTGCCGTTCGCCTTGCTCTCAACGGCTTTGGCAGGGCAGACGCTGAACATTTTCTCGGCTCTCGGTATCTTGCTGCTTTTCGGGATCGTAAAGAAAAACGCTATCCTGCAG
>JBOGOW010000785.1:0-1048 GCA_050748285.1 Pyrinomonadaceae bacterium | reverse complement strand
CAATGCGACGAATCTGATTAGATTTGAGCCCCTGTGTAAAGCCGGTAACGCTGCTGATAATTGCAAACCTCCAAAAGGTCATTATAACAAATACCGGCGGGGGCAAGCCCGCCTTCCTGACTGCGTGTTGTTTGCTTGAATCGTTCCTATTGTGTTTCTGAAATTTTCATTTTGCAAAACCAAACTCCGCAGTCAATGAAAACTTCATGCCAACCAAATCTTCCACATTGGTCGCAGTCAGGAAGGCGGGCTTGCCCCCGCAGCTCTTATTTTCCAAGTCAACCCACCAGCAAAAAAAATCAACTCAACCTGTCGCAGTCAGGAAGGTGGGCTTGCCCCCGCTCATACTCGGTCTATAAAAAAATTTTATTATTGCTAAAAAAACCACTTGACGTAACTAATTAGTTACGTTACTCTATATTCACATATTGGAGGTATGTATAAATATGAATTTGGATGAATTGACACTCGACGTCGAACAGAGCGTCGAGATGAAGGCCGATATCGGCGACGTTTTCAAAAGCGTGCTGCATAGGTTTGGCGAGGGAAACACACAGCCTGACGGCGCGCCGTTGAATTTGATTTTGGAAGAATGGGCCGGAGGCCGCTGGTTTCGTGATCGCGGCGAAGGCATTCAACATCTCTGGGGGCACGTTCAGGTGATAAAGCCGCCGGTGTTGATCGAACTGAGCGGGCCGCTGTTTATGTCTTATCCGGCGCTTAATCACATTGAGATAAAGCTTGAAAAAGTTTCGTCGGGAACGATTGTATCACTGCGTCATCGGGCGATCGGGATGATCGATCCGGGCCACCGCGAAGGAGTCTCGACCGGATGGCTGCACATGCTTAATGCGATAAAAGGCGATTTTGAACAGGCATCAACCGCTTAAAGTGATGACCAAAGACCTCGATCCGGTTTGGAAGGCGCTTTCCGATCCGACACGCCGTGCAATCCTCGACCTTCTTCGAAAAGGGCCGAAGATCACGACCGAGATCGTCGAAGCGTTTCCCGACATGACGCGGCAAGCCGTGATGAAACACATCGACG
>JBOGOW010000784.1:0-1051 GCA_050748285.1 Pyrinomonadaceae bacterium | reverse complement strand
AACGGTATTCAAGGGCCGGCGTGCGAGCAAACCGCTACGCACCTTAAACAAGTCCTCGGAACACCGACAACCGACCGAAAAACTGCCGAATTCTATGCTCGATCAAGTCCTAAAAGACTGGTGGGATCCAATGAGTAAAGAACTCGTACTTGTGCTGGAGCCGGACGTAGCGCGGGTTACGGTCGAGATATCACAAGCGTCGAAGCAAACAGCCGATGAACTCGCAAATGTTCTTGGCGCTCGAGTAAACCTAAACTGCGCAAAGCCCGCTGACGATAAAAGATATTTGCCGGTGCTTCAAGGTGAGCGTTCACGCCGGAACGAGCCTGAATCAGATTCATTTTCGATATGGCTTTACCGGCTCTACCACAACTCAGTCGTGGATGGCCCGGGGCGACGAAGTGTGGTGCAGGTCAGCGGCTGTTCTTTGCGCTGTATAGGGTGTACGGTACCTCAGACTCATCAAATAGAAAACGGAAAGCGCACGTCGATCTCGTCGATCATTACCGAGATCGTGGCCCGTCGCGAAGAGCACGACGGAGTAACAATCCTCGGTGGCGAACCGTTCGATCAACCAGAATCCGTTGCGGAGCTTGTATCAAGGTTGAAGGGCCACGGTCTCCACGTCACGGTTTATTCTGGATTCACTATTGGGGAGCTAATTCAGAAAAGTATCCCGAGCATCGATTATATCTTGTCTCATATCGACTTGCTTATCGATGGACCTTTCTTTGTCGGCCTCCGAGACGGAGCAGGCGAATATCGAGGCTCGAAAAATCAAAACCTTATCCCAGCAAACATCCTCGCATCCAGGGTACGACCCCATCCAAATAACACCCCTATCGAGTCCAAAGGGAAGCCTCCCATTGCGATGGCAGACTAGATGTAGGTGCCTCATATTCTCTCCACGTATTTCGATATCACAGGCTAGATAGGTTGATTGAGTAGTCAAATGGTCGGGATAACTAATAATTATCCGTGCTAATTCTGCGGTCGATCCTACAACTCCTCAGGATGGATACTTCGCTGCTCGGATTCCTGGCAATATTCC
>JBOGOW010000783.1:0-1060 GCA_050748285.1 Pyrinomonadaceae bacterium | reverse complement strand
CAATAACACGATAATTTTCCACCGTAAAATAAAAAAGCTAAGGCTTGCAAAATCGACTCGGAAGGATTACAAACTAACCATTATGAAATTAGCGGCTAATATAATTATCGCGTTGGTTGCTGTTGAGCATATCGGCATTCTCGTGCTGGAAATGTTCTTTTGGAATCATCCAGTCGGGCAGCGGATATTTGGTATGACGCCGGAGGTTGCGGCATCGTCGGCAGTGCTGGCGGCGAATCAGGGACTTTATAACGGATTTCTCGCCGCCGGTTTGTTTTGGGGATTGTTTTCCGGTCGTCGAAATGTGAAGCTTTTCTTTCTTGGCTGCATAGTCATTGCCGGCATTTTCGGCGGATTGTCCGCGAAAACTTCGATTCTGCTGACGCAGGCCCTTCCGGCGCTTATCGCGTTTGCGTTCGTGATTTTGTCGGATAAAGAAAATTAGTAAATCACTGAGAGACAATACTTTATGGACGTATCTGTGAAACCGGAATTAACCGAAGGCCAACGGCATTTGGAGCAGCTTTGGGAGAAGCATTGCGAATATGAATTCGCAACGCGCGACACCGAAGCGACGCTTGAAACGATGGTCGATGACGCCTACGTCAATCATATACCGACGATGACCGGCGGTGTCGGCAAAGAGGCTTTACGCGAATTTTACTCTCAGCGGTTTATTCCGCAAATGCCGCCCGACACCGAGCTTTCGCCGCTTTCGCGAACGATCGGCGATAATCAGGTCGTCGATGAGATGATTTTCAAGTTTACACACACGGTAAAAATGGACTGGATGCTGCCCGGCGTGGAACCGACCGGAAAACGCGTCGAAATTCCGCTTGTCGCGATTGTCAATTTCCGCGACGGCAAACTTGCACACGAACATATCTATTGGGATCAGGCGTCGGTACTTGTGCAAATTGGATTGCTCAATCCAGCCGGATTGCCCGTCGCCGGAATCGAAACCGCGATGAAGGCCGTCGATAATTCTCTTCCTTCAAACGAATTAATGAAATGAAAAAAACAAACTTTTTTGGATGTATAATTTTGATCGGTTTTGCCA
>JBOGOW010000782.1:0-1082 GCA_050748285.1 Pyrinomonadaceae bacterium | reverse complement strand
GCAAAAGCCCGCGCGTGAGCAAGGGCGATACACGCAACTTCCGATATCGCCCTTGCTTACGCGCGGGCTTCTGCATTTATCTCAAAGTCGCTCTAAAGAGCGTATGCCCGCCGATCACCTCGCCTTCGTCAAGCTCGTACCATTCCTCGATATTGGTGAGATCGAACGTATTGTCGTTTGGCACGACAACGTAGGAAATCTTCGGGTTAGATGCTTGAGTCTTGCTGAAGCCTTCGTAGTATTTCTGATATCGTCCCACTTCATCCGCTATCTCGCCGTAGGTCAACGGCTTCGCATCCGAACTTAAACGATCGCTGTGCCTTCCCCATCCAAATAATGCGATCTGAGATACGAAATCGCGCTTCAAAAGATAATCCAATCCTTTCGCGTCTATTTTTTGATAATAGAGCTGCTGGTAATAACGCTCCTTGCTTTCCTCCCAACTCAAACCTGCGAACACGTGCTGATGACGCGACCATAGAATATTCTGCGGCGCGACGGTCGGCATATCGTCGGCGAATATCCCATCGAACGAAAGCACGGTAGTGCGATGCGGGTCGGGATCGGACTTTGCAAGTTCTTCCAGTCTTCGCGCGACCGGCAGCGCCTTGTCGCGTTCGATGTTCGCCTCGTCTAGCACCCGGACAGTGTAATGACATTCGACGAAGCCCCAGACAATTGCCGCAGCGAACAGCGCCGAACACGCGATTTTAGACACCAAAGAACCTTGGCTCAATCTCTTCCTAAAAAGGATTCCGACTGCCGAAAGTAACGCCAACGCCGCGACATAGTTGCCGATAAATACTTGATAATGAATAGGCTGCAGCGATTGGCCGGTGACGACCTGCTGATTAAAAACAACGAAAGCTACGAGCGAGAGTGCGACCACAAAAAGCGTCGAACGCAATTTTAGTTCGATCAATTTCGTCGCAACCCCAACGATCAGCAATATCAAAACCGCGAAACTGACGTATTCGGGAAACCGGAAAAAGTCGGGTGCGTGCGTCCGCACAAGTAGCTGGACTTGATCCATCGTATCGGCGCGTTTCGAGAGCAAATAAAAATATGGAATAGCAGAAAAC
>JBOGOW010000781.1:0-1086 GCA_050748285.1 Pyrinomonadaceae bacterium | reverse complement strand
AATATCCGTTTCAATAAACTTCTGTATAAGCGAGAGTGGATGCGGCAAAATATTATTCGCAATTTCATTGAGATGCTTCCCATCGAATCCGATACCACCGGCCGAACAAATATTTGCTTCGACGTGTACGATCTGTCCGATTCTCTGCAATCGGCGTTTAGCTTTTTCGACGCCGTTTTGGAAAACGAATTGATGAACCGGGCAAAGGAGCGTATTGTTTTTCGCGGCCATTTCGTAAAGTTTTACGGTTGCGTTGGCGGTTTCCGCCACCGGTTTTTCTACCAGCAAATGAACGCCTGCATTGATGGCTATTTCCGATACGTCCGCGTGGCTTTCGGTTGGAGAGCAGACGTGCAGAACATCGATTTTCTGCTCCGACAGCATTTCCTCAACATTGGCAAATGCCGGGGCATTTGAATATTTGCCGGCGAGCGCCTCAGCTTTGGTCAAATCAAAATCAGCAACCCCGACGACTTCACCGCCCGCTTTTTTGACCGCATCTGCATGCCACCGCCCCATCAATCCAGCACCGACAATTCCGGCACGGATCTCTCCGATTACGCCGAAACCGATGGTCGCGGATTTTATTCTTTCTTTTGTTGAGACGCGCTCACTCATTTAAGCTCCAAATTCTGAAAATATAGAATTACTGGTTAATGCGGACATCGTGCAGTTATCTCTTTGAGGTGGACCAATCGTCCGTCATAAATTACTGCGCTCGCGGTCCTAGTGTCATGTCAACAATTAGTTGACGGGTAAGAACCGGGAGCGGCAGGGACCGGGTTCTTCGGTTGAGCGAGCAAGAACTCGGTCGCTACCGCTCGCGGTTCTGACATGTTCCGACATTTATATCTTGACTGGACACTAGTGCTTTGTAACTGAAGTTAGTGAATTTTTTTGTGTTATGCGCGTGTGAATTCGCAGTTCGGGGTTTTTACAGCGGACGAGCGACCGCTAATGCAAAAGCCCGCGCATAAGCAAGGGCGATACCGGAATGCTCACGTCCGCGCGCTCATTTGCGTTTGCGGCCCGAAGATGCGCGGCGAGCAAGGGCGAAAAGTCTGGAACGCAGGCATCCTTGCCTGC
>JBOGOW010000780.1:0-1090 GCA_050748285.1 Pyrinomonadaceae bacterium | reverse complement strand
CTCGTAAATCTCTCGCCTGGAAATGCCCCGCCGAACTCTTCCTTCCAAAAGGTGCTTTTGACTTTAATGCCTTCTGGTCTGTTAAACTACCCTCGGTTGCACTTGAACCTTGAAACCGCCCATTTTTAATGATGTTTTTTTTGTTCCAAATTCGACGTCGGAAAAGGCAATTGTTAGAACTAAAATATCAAGCGAAGCGGACATGAGCAATGCTGGAGAGCAACTCAACAGGAATAGCTTGATTACCGACGATAACGTCAATCGAGGGGCTTGGAAATCCGAGCCTCTTAATGTTTTATCGGAGGTATTTATGCCTTAAAAAACTCATCGATAAATTTCATTCTCCTTTGTTTTGACAGGCCATTGTGACAACGGAGTTTGTTCTTCAAATCCGCGAAAATTCCTTCGAGCAAATTGGTTGTATTCGGTATTCTCAGATCGGGAAGATCGTCGAATGTGAACAGCCACGGCAGATTCGTTTTCAGGCTTCGATACGCACTTCGCAAGCGTCGATGGGTGTGACGAGTTTTGCCGGTTATCGGATTAGTAGTTCGCTCGTTCAGGAACTCTTGCCAACGCTCGAACCAGCGTCCAAGACCGTCGGAAAAGGTCTGCTTATCGGTCTTTGAAAGCGTCCGTGCAAGTGAGCGTAACTCTTGTGACGCCAATATCTTAGGCTTCCTTGTCAAATACCTTGTGATGATCGCCGTTTGATGGAACTGACACATCTGGATCGGCGTGTTTCCAAACAGATGAAACAGCCCTTTCCGGCCATCGCACACTATCGCCGCGATCTCGTATCCTTGCTCTTTCAGAGTGTTCACGCACCTTTCGTACAGCTCGTTGGTTTCATACTTCACAAACTCCCGATGAAGCATTCTGGCCCTGTGTGCGTCAAAGATCAACAGCACTCCGAAGTCTCGCCCGAAGTATGTCGTGTCGGTCACGATAACGACCTTTTCGAGCTTCGATCCTTTGTCTGTTCCGGCTGCTTTTACCTCGACTCTGTCAAGCCTTCTCTGGATCGTCCGAACCGAGCATCCGTGCCTCTGTGCAAGCTGCTCATACGTCTGCTTTCCCTCGGTGTACT
>JBOGOW010000779.1:0-1092 GCA_050748285.1 Pyrinomonadaceae bacterium | reverse complement strand
ATCAGGAGTGGAGATGCCCCGGCCGCGATTTTGAAAGTTTCGATTGATGGCGGAGCGACCGAGCCTGTTTCGCGTCTCACTGACGCGGCAGCCGAAGGAATGATTTCCTTCTCTCCCGATGGAAAGTGGCTTGCATATCGGCATGTTGCGAAAAATGATAACGGCGTCGGCGTGGAGCCGATTTACCGAATTGGCGTGCTTTCGCCGGACGGCAGCGCGGAACCTAAGTTTTTCGACTTGCCGATGCGCCGTCCGATAATCGAATGGTCCGCAAACGACACTTTCGATTATTCAACCGGCACTTACAAGTTCTCCGGTCTATGGCGGCAGCCGACCGATGGCCGCAAAAGTTATGAACTGCTCGAGATTCCCGACCGCATTTTGAATTTCGCGTGGTCACAAGACGGAAAACAACTCGCCTTATCGATCGGCAAACAACTAGGCGACGCTATTCTTATTACAAATTTTCCGTGAAAAAAATTATCGAGAACTCGGTGCTCTGGGTTTTGTATTGTGAATTGAAGTATTATACAACGCACATAAAAATATGATGTGACGATGACCAATCAAGCCTCGACGGATTTTTGGCGTTTTGGAGGACGTGATTTAAAGGTCGTATTTCGTCATTTTCATTTCGGACGATCGCGGGTGTCTTGTCCTGAAATAGGTTTACAAAAAACTTTTTTCGAATATTGCCCAAAAACAGCTGCTAAGTGACCGTAAAGGTAATTATGACAGCGGTTTGCATGTCCACAAGGCCGAGTGGACAGCCTGTGGACAAACGGTGGACAAGGCGTGGACACGCCTGCTCATTTCGGTTGGGAAATGGCGATATTGATATTTCGGCGCGTCAGTTCGGCGACGAATTTGTCTGGGTCGATCGCTTTTTCCTGCGGGATTGCTCCTTTGACAAGAACGTCGCCGCGGTCCATCATTTGGGCGATTATGGATGCGGGGAACGCGGTGGTTCGCATCATGGCCGAGAGGCCGGTGGCGTCGTCCTGTTTGTCGATGATGTCGTAGCGAAGACGCGATCTCGAATTCGAACCCGCGTTATTCGCCCTTACTTCGTGCGGGCTTCTGCAGCCAAAG
>JBOGOW010000778.1:0-1100 GCA_050748285.1 Pyrinomonadaceae bacterium | reverse complement strand
CTCCAGATTTCGCGGTTCCGCAATGAAACGCACAAGGCTTTCCGGTCTAAAACGCAATGCCGCCGCTTTGCAGAAGCCCGCACGCAAGTAAGGGCGGTACCGACTCTGATTTTCCAACGATCAATTTGAAACGCACGATTGTTCGCGACCAAACGGCGCGATGCGTTATCATAGACCTATGCTCCGCGACGCTCACAACCGGACGATACGCGATCTGCGAATTTCGCTGACTGACCGGTGTAATTTTCGGTGCTTCTACTGCTTGCCAAACGGCGAGCCGCCGCTAGCACGTAAGGAAACGATACTGACGTTCGAAGAGATCGCATATCTTTCTGAAATATTTGTTTCGCTCGGTATTGAAAAAATAAGACTCACGGGCGGCGAGCCGCTGATTCGAAAAGATGTTCCGCAGCTAGTTGAAAAACTTTCACGTTTAAAACCCATGTTGAAAGATCTCGCACTTACGACCAACGGTTTCGATTTTCCGCGCCATGCCGCCGCGTTAAAAGACGCTGGGCTTGACCGCGTAACGATCAGTCTGGACAGTTTGAAACGCGATAATTTTCTCGACATCACCGGCGTCGATGCTCTCGACAAAGTCCATGCGGCGATTGATTCGGCAAAAGAATTCGGTTTTGACCCAATTAAAATAAATGCTGTGATCGTTCGCGGTCGCAATGACAATGAGGTCGTTGATTTTGCCCGGTTCGCCCGCGAAAACGCAGTCAGCTTTCGGTTTATCGAATTTATGCCGCTCGACAGCGGTCACGAATGGAGCCGCGAAATGGTCGTCGCGGGCCGTGAAATTCATGACGTGATAAACGAAGTCTTTCCGTTGAAATTGAAACAAACATCGCGTGGAAGCGAAACGGCATGGAAATACGAATTCGCCGACGGAGCTCCCGGCGAGATCGGTATCATCGCGCCCGTTACCGAAATGTTCTGCGGAGCCTGTTCGCGCATCCGCCTCACCGCCGACGGCCAGATACGCACTTGCCTGTTTTCAACCACCGAACACAACCTCCGCGATCATCTCCGCAGCGGAGCATCTCGAAACGAGATAATCGAATTCATCGAAGACGCCGTCCTGAAAAAAGAAC
>JBOGOW010000777.1:0-1100 GCA_050748285.1 Pyrinomonadaceae bacterium | reverse complement strand
ATGCAGAAGCCCGTTGAAATATTCGACGTATCGATTTTCAAATCCGTTCCAAACGAAGCCGCTTTCTGACGAATACAAAAAGAAAAATGCCGGTTTATCAAGGCCGTGTTTCAGATTAAAATTCGCTATCTGTTCGGCGGTCGCCGTTTCGCCGAGGATCGTCGTCGCCGGCGAACCGGGCACAAGCTCGATCAGGAGCGTTACAAGCGAAACGACCGTCCAAATTACGAGCAGCGTCAAAGCCATCTGCCGAGCAAAATTGAAGAATCTATGTTTCATTCGCTCCAATTCGAAAGCAGGGCAATATTGTGGAAAGAACTTTTTAGGGAATTAAATAAACGCGTATCGGCGGTTATGAAAGGACAGCCCATTCTTTCGCCAAGAGCGAGGTAAAGTGAATCATAAAATGTTCGGTTGTGTTTTGTCGCGATTGTAAAAGCGGCGTCGAAAAGTGAAAGACTTGCAACCGTCAAAATCGGAATTTCTTTAAAGCTTTCTATCGCGAATTCGGCATCGGCCACCTTAAAGCCGTCAAAAGTAACTTTCTTCCAAAAGATATTCCCGACCTCCGAATAAATTAGATCGGGGGCAAAAAATTCGTACTTTCCCAGCTTAAATCCGTCAAGACTAAGCTTAGCTGATTCGGAATCCGGCTCATCAACAAACCACTTGATTGCGATTCCGCTATCAATAACAAGTTTTTGAATCATTAACGTTGTCGGTCTTCTCTGATGTACTCGGTACTATCGTGCATCTGTCCATATTTAGCAAACATCTGATTTCTAAAAGCGTCAATCTTAGATACCAACTGTTCCCGCTCTGCTAGTTCTTCATCAGAAATCGTTTCTTCGTCGTTCTGCCAGTCTTCGAGGAATTCGCCGACATCCTTCTTGCCTTTGGCGTCGGCTGCGAACTTGAGCCTTTGAAAGGTTTCATCCGAAATTGTTAACGTAACGCTCATTTTTTTACTCCCACATGGATTGCGGCGATGCCGCCGGTAAGATTTGTATATTCTACATCATCCAAACCGGATTCACGCATCATCGCGGCGAGCTGTTTTTGATCGGGAAATTTCGACACTGAGTCCGGTAAATATTCGT
>JBOGOW010000776.1:0-1104 GCA_050748285.1 Pyrinomonadaceae bacterium | reverse complement strand
CCCCAGAGGTGTCGAGTTAAGCCGTTAAAGCAATGATTTCAAAGGGTTTAACTTGGAGCATATTGAGCTTGCCCCCGCTCGATATTGACCAGAGTTAATCATTTCTTTTTCGCGGCGCGTTTCAGGCGGCGGACGTTTGATTCTATCCAGTTTTCGGCGGCTTGGTATTTGGGAAATTTGCGTTCGTCGCGGCGAAATTCGGGGGTGTGGTTATAGCGGCGGCCGTTTAGGTGTTTGGTCGGATGGGCGATGTGAAGCATTTCGTGAAACATCACGTATTCGATGATGAATCGCGGCGTTTCGGGCGTATCCAGCGAACGACTTATGACAATGGTGTTATGCGTCGCGTCGTGATGGCCGAGAACGCGGTAGGTTTTTCGCGGCGACCATGAAAGCACGGGTTTCTTTATTGAACCTTCGAAATATTTCGAATTGACGGTTTCGAATAGCTCGTTCAGGTCGAAGATAGTGCCTTCCGGCGGAACCAGAATCTTTCGTCTTTTTCTGACTTTGAGTTTTGCGGCACGTGATTGAATTTCATTCGTTTTGAGGCAGTCATTGTAGGTTTCCTGATGAACACGACCTGCACGGCGGCGAAATAATTTTGCGACCAGAATGAACGCCAAGGCACGCTGGCCTTCGGGCAGCATCTCGCGGCACACCTCGGAAATTCGCACATACGCCTGCCCGCCGCGAAGCCTGATCGTATGATTTATACCGGAATACGGATAAAATTCGACCGAGATCGGCGGAACTTTGTTGCCCTTGTCATAATGGCGAAAAGCTTCCGCGTAAAATTGTTCTATCGAAGTATCAAACAGGCTGGGCTGGGTGTTATTCACGGTTTAACGAATAAATGTTGACAGAAATAGCAGTTAAATGCTATTTCTTTTAATGGAAGCATACCGCTTTCGAGCGGTTTGAACCAAACGCGCCACGCCAAAATGCAGGTCCGCGAAACAAACTTAAGGATCGAGAAAAACCCACAGTATCCCGATTCTCGCGGTCAAACGATCCTAACGGCAGTAATCAACGAACATTTTGTCACTGGCGAACCGGTCGGATCAAAAACCATCGCAGATAGATTTGCAAACGCTTCGGGAC
>JBOGOW010000775.1:0-1112 GCA_050748285.1 Pyrinomonadaceae bacterium | reverse complement strand
GCTTTTAACATCAGCGGCAAATGATATCTGATCTCTTTTCCGCGGCTGCCCGGAAGCAACGCGATGATCGGCTTTCGGTTATCTAAACCATGCTTTATGCAAAATTCCGCACGCGACATTGCGGGCCGAACATTTTCTGCGATCGGATTGCCGACGTAAACGACATTTTCGACGCCTTGCTTCGAATACCATTCCTTTTCAAACGGAAGGATCGACAACAGCAGATCAACATATTTGGCGATCGATCGCACACGATATTTTCGCCACGCCCATAATTGCGGCGAGACATAATAGATAATCGTGTGGCCTTGTTTCTTCAATCGCTTTGCGAGTTTCAAATTGAACTCGGGAAAGTCGATCAAAATTACCGCCGAAGGTTTTCGCTTGTCCGCGACTGCTTCAAGAAACCGCAGCCTGTAATAAAACGCGGGAATCGACCGCATCACCGCCGCCACGCCCGTGATCGGCCAATCGTCCGATTGAACAATTGTTTCCACTCCGGCAGCACGCATTTTGGCACCGGTCGCTCCAAAAAACATTGCTTCGGATTCGATCTTTCGAATTTCGTCAACAAGTCTTGCACCAAGCTCGTCGCCCGAAGGTTCACCGCAAACGATCATTAAATTAGTTTTCGATCCATCAACTGCCATTTATTTCGTTAGATTAGCTCCGCTCGAACTTTGCCGCACGAATCCTATAATTACAACCATTCTCACCCGTATTTGCATCTATATTATCGTAATTTCCGACTTCGATGGCATTACCGCGCTCGTTCCTTGCAGAACCGGCGTTCAGTCTTTAAACTATTGTGTTTTATTGTCCGTTGCCGAATGTTTGCGATATTTTTATATCAGTTTAGTCGCTCTCGGTAAATCTTGGAGGATTATTTGTGACGTTTCGTCTTTATCTAGTATTAATTTTTGCGTTCATAGTTTGTTTGCAATCTACTTTGCTTGCTCAAACCGATACCTTTGTCGGTCAAATTACGGATTCTGCAAACGAATCATTTGCCGGCAGCATCAGCGGCGACGGTCGATTCGTCGTATTTGAATCGACCGGCAATTTGGCGACTGAAAATCCGCGCAACGAAGACGGAAACGTCGAGATATTCC
>JBOGOW010000774.1:0-1116 GCA_050748285.1 Pyrinomonadaceae bacterium | reverse complement strand
CCGCCGCACCGCGCTGATATTCCTCGACCTTCAAAAGCGCATCGAATGTCTTCTTTCGCTCAGCCGGCGTCGAAAGAAAAACGGCAGTGAATGTGCCCTGCGGAACGCCAATGGCTTGCTTGAAAAGCGATTCGAGATCGGTTCCCGGTTCGACGCCGAGATGCTGCCAAAGGAAGCGGGTAACCTCTTCCCGCTTGTTCGCAATTCGCGTTTCAAGCCGTGGATCGAAGGCGTAGTACGCAGTTCCTGTATCGCGGAAAACGACGTATTCGCGTTCATCCAGACCGCTTTCGAACGTAACTTTTACCGAGCCTTTCTTCGCACCGCGTCGAACAAAATCATCCTTTTTATAATCGAGCACATCGAACAGCGTCCACGCTATCGCCTCGATGATCGTCGTTTTCCCGGCCCCGTTTTCGCCGGTTATCGCGGTCGAGCCGCGCTCGAAAGTGAACGCCGAAGCGGCGTGAGATTTGATATTCTCAAGCTCAACCCGTTTGATATGCATCGCAAAGCGGTTTTAATTTAACCTGGTTAGATATTAAGATAATCGCGGGGGGAAAGCGAAAGAATCGAAATGAAGATCGGAGTCGGAGAAAGTGTCGTCTTGGTGCTGCACACGCCGCGCGAAAAACTTGTCGGCATCCTCGATGAGATCAATATGTCGGGCGTCTCGGTTCGCGCGATCGATCTTGCATACTTCGACGATTGGTGCGCGTCGATAGTAAACGGCGAAGACTATCTGCCGATGAGCGATTACTTTATCCCGATGTGGCGCGTCGAACGCATCACCCGCGACGCCGCAACCGAAAACGTCCCGTCGATGGCCGACGTCTTCGAACAAAGAACCGGCCGAAACCTCGGCGAATTTTAGTTTGGGGTTCCAGGTTAGCTGGCTTTTTATTTCGATACTTGAGTGTTTCGCCCTTACTTCGTGCGGGCTTCTGCAATGTTTGGAGTTCCAGCTTTAGCTGGCTTCGTCATGTCAGCGCCTTGAGCGATAGCGACGGGTATTCTCTGCCCTGAGTTGAGTGTATCGCCCTTACTTACGTGCGGGCTTTTGCAATGTTTGGAGTTCCAGCTTTAGCTGGCTTTTTCTAACGCGCGGGCTTTTGC
>JBOGOW010000773.1:0-1116 GCA_050748285.1 Pyrinomonadaceae bacterium | reverse complement strand
CTCTTGAACAATGCGAAAATTAAACTTTTTAACAACATCTATGAACACAAATTCAACCTGCCCAGCAACTCCATCCCCTGATCCTCCTTTCAGTATCATTTCTGGATTGGAATATACTAGGTTCGGGTTCGCCGGTTCTATAGGCTGATTGCGACTCAAAGTACGTTTGAATGCCGCAACAGCGACCGGAAAAGAACAAAAGCGTCGTTCTGATCGCTCAAAACGACGCTCTTATTTTTTCTTCTCCAACCGCCGAAGCGGTCTTCAAAGGGTTGGCGGCTCTCGCATGTACACGTTCGAGCCACCGATTTTGTATTCCGAAGCGTCTCTGCGGGGAGACCATCTCCGGTCAGCATCCAAAACGCTTTCGCGGTTTGCTCGCACTCTAGGTGCCAGATGCCTTTAGGTTTTTGTTCTGGTGGCTTTTCCTCCACCACCGGTTACGTTTCCGGTAACGAGGCTCTCTTTCCGAAGAAAGTGAGCGACTTGCACTCAAACGGACCGATCAAGTTCCGCGAGCGTTACCCGTTTTTATCCGGGCAACTCCGTCCGGTTTGCCAACCGAACTTCGCAAGCCTTTCGGCTTCGGCTCTGGGCGTTCAAGACGGCGGCTTTCCGCTCCTTCCGTCTTCAAACGGTGTGTCACCACCTCCGTTCCACCTCCCGGTGCCGGTCAAAATGCCCGTAAGCAATCTCGACTGTGAAGCTATCTTACACCTCTTATTTTTAATGTCAAGTAGAAAATACTTTAACTTTCACCCTTATTTTATCGGCATCAGAGGCGATTCTTGTGGATAAGTCTGTGGAAATTCTGTGGATAAAAATGTGGAAAATCCAGCAAGTTTTTCGCCGACACAAGTTACAAACTTTGGTGAATCTACGATTCGGAATCTGGACCTGTGGAAAACTTAAAAATCGGGTTTTTTAAAAATATTTTTGGAAGCAAAAAAAGTGATTTTTCGATCGTGTTTTACGTCCAAGAATGCAAAATTCACAAAAATTTCGTGCGAAATCCACTTTCTTGTTCGTAATATTTCGCAGATCTAGTCGGTTCCGGTGATTCGAACTACCGCAGCCTCAAAGTTTTCAGGATCAATTGCGGGATACTTATAAAGC
>JBOGOW010000772.1:0-1124 GCA_050748285.1 Pyrinomonadaceae bacterium | reverse complement strand
ACGCGGCGCCAAGGTAACCGAAACCGGAATCGTCGGCAACCCAATCGCCGAGCGCCGTTCCGAGCGTTTGTGAAAACATTATCGTTCCCCAATAAAACATTTCCGCTTTTGGCGTCGTGATGCTGCTAACCGAGATCGTCCCCATCGACCAACGCCATATCAGCAATGAAACGATGAGCAATACAAAAAGAATTGTCGAGCCACCCGCATACCCGATTCCGAGCGACCGCGTGGAAAAATCGGCGAGCGTTGTTCCGACAGTCGTTGTCGCAACTATCGTTAACCAATATAAAAATGGATGAAATTTCTCAGCCTTAATCTGAACTAATACTGCCGCGATAAAAATTGCGCCGAATATCGCGGTCCCAAGCAAATATCCCCAGCCTGTTCCTTCGCTTGTCGTCTCGCCAAGCCACGACATCGTAACGGCATCGCCGCCCGTCTCGCCAAGCGTGGTCGCCGCGATCTTGATTATCCAGAACAATAAAGTAACTTCTGGAACCTTGCTGATAATGTCAGACCGCGTTTCTTCCATTTTATAGCTCCTGCCAATCAAAAATTATTTCTCGCTGCCTGATAGAATTTCATGGTTCCATTACTAGAACCACGAAACTCAAGAAAAAGAAACAAAAATCGCTTACGGCTTTTCGGTTTCATCATCCTGTTTTTCTTTTGATTCCGCAGCGGCATCTTCCTCTTCGACTTTGACGACCTTGCCGGTTTTCGCGTCAACCCAAACTTCGCTTATCGTTCCTTTGGCATTCCGAATATCAAACGAATAAACGAGCTTGCCTTTTTCCTTTTCCAGCTCGCCTGCCTCGACCTTGCCGGGTGCTCGCTTGAGTGCGATCTTTCGCGCCGCTTCCATAGTTATCTTTGCCTGTTTCGCAAGTTTTGCATCCGGCTTTTCTTCCATTTCCTGTCCAAAGGTCGTAACGGACGAAACGAAGAATATGCCAGCGGCAACGGCCATCGAAAAAATAAATTTCACCAGAATGTTTGTTCTTAATTTCATAATAAATCTCCTATGATGAATTTCTACTCTATCGGCAAAGGTTTCACTCTGCCAAAACGAAATTGTTAAAATCTTCAAAGACCCAATTGTGGGTTAGGGTGTTGTAGAT
>JBOGOW010000771.1:0-1129 GCA_050748285.1 Pyrinomonadaceae bacterium | reverse complement strand
CTTGGACTACACTCCTTGGGATGTGTTCATTCGAGGAGGCTCCCTTAAGACGCCGTTTTCTAGTGATAGCGTCTCGTCAAATTTTTATGAGAGATCAGTATGAAATTGCTCATATGGACATTAGCTTTGGCGTCGTTGGCAGGATGTGCGACTCCACCAATGAACGAAATGCGCAAAGAAGAACCGCGCCAGGTTTTGCATTCAAAAAAGGCCGATAAGGTTATCGCCGACTGCGTGCAACGTGAATGGCAAGATATGCCCGTTTTTGAGGGGAGGTCTGGGGCAACTCAGGAGTCCGGAAGCAACGGAGGCTATACGGTAGCAACTGTTGGTTCGGCGTATTTTGTCGACATCCGGGCAGATGCGTCCGGCTCGGTGGCCAAATATTACGCCGCGACGTATCGCTGGATATCCAGAAAACACCTGATCGCGTTGGAAGGTTGTCTGTAAACCAATCCCACAACAAATTTCGCTTCGAGATTCTCTCGTACCCTGTTAACGCTCAAACCTGAATCACCCCGGATTTCGGAGACGGCGAATGACGGCCATTTCTGTCTTATGCGATGGCTACTGTTGATCCAACGCCAATGGTTGCGAATGGCCGCCTATTGGCCGATTCTGTTGAAAAAGTCGGCTTCGAATTCCACGGCAGAATAGTACGCGTCTGAGATTGAAATCTGAGTTTTTGGCAGAGGATTCAGGACTCAGATTTCACGCAGCAGCGTGCAAAAGAGGTGTTTTCAAACATCAGTATTCGAGCGATTTGGGCAAACCGACTTTTTCAACAGAATCGGCCAATAGCAATCATCCGATGCTACAAAGCCAGGAGATTCATTTGCTAGAAACGTTCTTAGCTGAAACAGAGAGATAAAGCGAAGAAATCGCCCCTGTGATTACGACAGGGGCGAGTGAAAGCTATTTACTTCACTTTATTTTTTCCACCTGTGGTAACGGCCATTTACCTTCCAAGATCGAGTCTGACGGCTGATACAAGCGCAGGAATAAGCTGAACAATCCGTCCGGTGCCGGTAGCCAATTGGCGGCGTTTTCACCAGTTGGCTTGTCGTGGGAAACAACAATGGTTATCGAGCCGTCCGGGGCTGTCCGCAACCCTTTCGTGTCAGAGCCA
>JBOGOW010000770.1:0-1131 GCA_050748285.1 Pyrinomonadaceae bacterium | reverse complement strand
TCATTGCGGAACCGCGAAATCTGGAGACATACTCTTCGTGCGGCATTTCAGCGATCACGTTGAGGGGCAAAGCGGTTTCACCGTTTCTAGGTTCAAATCGCGATTCGACAGTCGGCGTTTCAAAGCGGTTCCATGGGCAGACATCCTGGCAAATATCGCAGCCGTAGAGCCAACCATCCAAATTCTCAACGATATTATCGGGAAGTTTGTCGTCGCGGAGTTCGATGGTCGCGTATGAAATACATTTGCGCGAATCGACAACATACGGTTCGACAATCGCGTCGGTCGGGCATGCGTCCAGACATGCTGTGCAGGAACCGCAATGATCGGCGACCACTTCTGTGTCGAATTCAAGTTCGATGTTTAATATTATCTCGCCGAGGAAAACCCATGAACCGTGATCGGTGGTTATCACGTTCGAATGTTTCCCAAGCCAGCCGATACCTGCACGTACGGCCCATGCCTTTTCCATTATCGGCGTAGTGTCAACACAGATTTTGCCGTCCGCTTCGGGAATTTCGGTTTTTATCCAATCAAGCAACTCGCGCAGTTTCTCTTTTAAAACGTCGTGGTAATCGTCGCCCCACGCGTAACGCGAAATCTTCCCTGTTGATTCGGAATCAGCGTGATGATGCGGCGTGTAATAATTCATCGCGACGACGATCACCGATTTCGCATCGGGAAAAATTAGTTTTGGATCGACGCGCTTTTCCGGTTCGCGGTTCATCCATGCCATCTCGCCGTGAAAGCCACGTCCAAGCCATTCAAAGAATTGTTCACCTTCGGCGGTTAATGAGTCAGCCGCAACAATGCCGATCTTGCAAAAACCTAATTCGACAGATCTTTCTTTGAGTCTTTTTTCGAATGAATTCATTTCGCACTTGTCTGCGAACTAAAAAGGCGGTCTGAAATAAAGAATGAGGAGAAGATTTATCCACTAAATCACACGAAAAAACACGAATATTTATCCTCTTTTTGGTGTGATTTCGTGTGATTTCGTGTGATTTGTATGTTCAAAAAAGCATCCAATTCGTATAGATTTGGATATAGAAAAGGAGAATGGCAGCTCGGTCGTGTGGAGGTTCTTTTGAAACCGTCACGAAGCAAGATGCGTCATTCTCCCCTTCGAAG
>JBOGOW010000769.1:0-1133 GCA_050748285.1 Pyrinomonadaceae bacterium | reverse complement strand
CATTAAGGCTCGTGTTTTTCAGATCTGCCAGCGAAATTTTCGTCGCGCCCGATGCCTCGATCTTTTCGATATCCGGTGCCGAGATTCGTATCTTCAAACCATTGGTCGATTTGATGCGTTTTGTGGTCGAGATCTCTAGAATCCCGTCATCGACCTCGGTTTTGACGTATTCCAAAAGGTTATCGTCCGTCTCGATCTGAACGCCGAAATCCTTTTGCGCGACGATCTCAACCTGAAAAACGCCGCTTACGTCGATTCCCTTAAACCCGGAAATATTGCGATTCTCGGTGCCGATATTGCCTGAACCACGAACACCGGCAAAATCGAACTTGAAATTAAAGACTTCTGCGGTCGATCTACCCAAAGTAAAAAATCCTGCAACCGCTACACCAACAATAAGTGCGAATATAAAAACCAAAAAACCAATCTTTTTCATAAACCCTCCAACAAATGAACTGCTGCTGGAAAGGTAGAACGGAATTAGTCGAGGAAAAGTTCCCAAGAAAGTTCGCCCTGCGTGTTGCTGAATGCAGCTTCCGGCATTCTTAGAAATAATACCTTGAAAAAGCAATCGGCATTGGATAAATTCAGGAAAAAGATTTTTGATTTAGTTTTGTCTTGTCCTGAAATAGGTTTACGCAGAAATGGTAGTTAATGGGACAGATGAAAGGACGAAAGAAAATAAGGGAGGAGGCGATAACAGAGTATTTGGCAGGGGATGTTAGTTACCGTGAGATGGAGGCACGGTATGGGGTAAGTTCAAGTACATTGAACCGGTGGGTAAAGGCGCATCGGAGCGGAAAAGGGCCGGAGAGGGAGGCGGTGAGCGGGCGGCTGACGATCAACGAGATTGCAAAGCGACATGAGGTGCATCCGGTGCAGGTGTCGAAGTGGAAGAAGCAGTTTTTGGAAGGGGCAGCGGGGATATTTGAAAACGGCCGGAACGGACGGAACGCTCCGAATGGGAACCGGCGGGAGGCGGCGAATGACGAGGAATTGACGAATCGAGAGCTTTGAAAAACGCGGTTTTATTTCTCTCTGAATTCATTTTCGGGATTTTTTGAAAATCGGAGTTGGGTTTTTGTTTTTTCGAGCATCATTTTAATGGTTTTGGGGTTGTCATTTGCGTTAAT
>JBOGOW010000768.1:0-1138 GCA_050748285.1 Pyrinomonadaceae bacterium | reverse complement strand
AGTCAGTGTCGAGAATGATCATTACTCTTCGTCTTTGTCGTAATCCTCTCTTTGGGCCAAACGATATTCCCGTCCGAGCCGCATTGCTTCGTCGTAGGCTTTATCATCGGCAAAAGTTCCGGAGATCTTGTCCCACCACGGCTGAACGGAAGTATTTTTCTTTTCCAGCTTATTTACCTTTGTTTTTAGTAAGCCTATCTCAGCGTCCAACGCTTTGATCTTGGTCTCTATTTCAGTCGTTGACATAACTATTAACTCTTTCGCAGATTATGCACAGTTTTTCTTAATTCAGAACTGCTTTCAACGCCTGCCCAGTGTACGATTTTTTGACTTTGGCTACCTGTTCGGGAGTCCCGGTGGCGACGATTTTGCCGCCGCCGGAGCCGCCTTCGGGGCCGAGGTCGATGATGTGATCGGCGGATTTTATTACGTCGAGATTGTGTTCGATAACGATGACGGTGTTGCCGGTATCAACGAGTTTCTGGAGTACGTCGAGCAGTTTGTGAACGTCTGCGAAATGCAGACCGGTCGTCGGTTCGTCGAGGATGTAGATCGTCTTGCCGGTCGCGCGTTTTGAGAGTTCTTTGGCGAGTTTTATGCGCTGAGCTTCACCGCCGGACAGCGTGGTCGATGACTGCCCGATCTTGATGTAACCGAGCCCGACATCGAGCAGCGTTTCGAGCTTTTGCTTGATTGCCGGGATATTTTCTAACAGCGGCAGAGCGTCTTCGATTGTCGTGTCGAGCAGATCGGCGATCGACAACCCTTTGTATTTTACGGCAAGAGTTTCGCGGTTGTAGCGATGGCCGCGGCAGACGTCGCATGTAACGTAAACGTCGGGCAAAAAATTCATTTCGATCCGCTTCATTCCGTCGCCCTGACAGCCCTCGCAGCGGCCGCCTTTTACGTTGAACGAAAACCGCCCGGCCTTATAGCCGCGTTGCCGCGATTCGGGCAGCATCGAGTAAAGGTCGCGGATCGGCGTGAAAAGCCCTGTGTATGTCGCCGGATTGGAACGCGGCGTGCGGCCGATCGGTGATTGATCGATCTCGATTATCTTGTCCACCAGATCGAGGCCATCTATGCCGTCGTGTGCCAGCGGCTGCGGATTCGTTTTGTAAACGTGCCGATACAACGC
>JBOGOW010000767.1:0-1144 GCA_050748285.1 Pyrinomonadaceae bacterium | reverse complement strand
AAAACCATTAAAATGATGCTCGAAAAAACAAAAACCCAACTCCGATTTTCAAAAAATCCCGAAAATGAATTCAGAGAGAAATAAAACCGCGTTTTTCAAAGCTCTCTAATATTCTTTCCTGTTCGGAGACGCGGGATATATACTATCTGTGGCGACCCTTTTTGAGGGATAATGATGATGAGATGGTGCTTGACCTGGCTGTGGCTTCGAACGCAGACTACATCGTCACTTTTAACATTGGTGATTTTGTAAATCTCGAGTTGTTTGGTATCGAGGTTATCGAACCGGCCGGATTTTTGGAGTTGATAAAAGAAAAATGAGCGCAATTACGGTTGAATTACCGGTCGAATTAGAAGGCAGACTTGAAAGCATTGCCGCTGAGTTCGGCGTCTCCGTTTCAGATCTCCTGGTGGATGCTGCCCAAAAAATGTCCCAAGCCGATTCTTTGGAAGAACTCAAACGAAAAGCTCAAGCCCGTGATACAAAAGCCGGATTCGAACGCGTTCTGTCTGCCGTGCCTGATTCGCCGCCGACAGAATCTGGTGATGTGATCCAACAGTGATTGTTGGATCATGGCTGGAACCATTTAAACAACGCCCTCGTCCGGTTTCACCCGACGCTATTACATCTATCCCTTTCAGGAACGGTAATAACGAGGCCACGTTTGGCAGGCGGAAATCATCGTTCGTCAATACGGTTAGTCCGGTGAGCCTACGCCAGCATAGATAATCTTGTAGTCCGCGCCCACCTTCGCGATCAGAAGCATATGAGTGATCGATGCAAACGTAACTATAAGCCTGGTACCCTTGGGTAGGCCGAAGTGGTCACCTTCGATATCACCAAGCAACGGATATCCGAATTCATCAGAAACAAGCTGCCGGGATTGTTTGAGAAATTTTACAGCATCCGCAGTCAATTTTGCACGCTGAGCGTTGTTCTTATTGTCCAGAATACTAATAACCTCTGACATGGTTTTGTTGACCCGCCGAAGGTCAGCAATCGTTTCCACCGGCCTCGACGGCAGATTTTTCTTCACTATAACGTTTGCAAGATACGGATCCCTTGCCATCAGTTTCACCACGGTCTCCGGATACATTGTGTATTCATCAATGTCGTCGTCCGCTTCAGATCCCGACAATAAGGC
>JBOGOW010000766.1:0-1150 GCA_050748285.1 Pyrinomonadaceae bacterium | reverse complement strand
GGCGGCGGAAGGATTCTATGGTAAGCATCTACTCAAATATAGGAGATCAAGACAATGACAGTTCAAATACATTCAAATCTAAAATGGATGGCTTTTTTGGTTGTGTTGTTTTTTATGATTTCAACCACTGACATATTTGGACAACAAAACAACCCTTTGCTTAAAACACCAAACGGAAATTGGTCGTTTGGAATCTATCCTTATCACGGTTCAGACAAACAGAATTTTCCCGTTGGTGTTTGGCAAGTTACTTCTGAAATTGATGCTGGCGTAGGAGCTACAAGCATTGGAATTGTAAACAATTCCAATAAGACGGTAGCGGCTGTTAGATTCAAATGGCTTTTATTTGAAGGAGAAAATCGAGACAGGATTTTGCAACAAGGAAGTTCTCCTTTACTTGCCCTTAGGTCGGTTCTTGAGCCGGAAAATAAAAAAGTTCTGATATATCAAGTGATGTCTCTCTTAAAAATTTATCGTCCACTGCTCAGGAAAAATATGCTTAATGGAGATTTTGAAGCCGAGATTTTTGTTGAAGAAGTATATTTCACTGACAATTCCATATGGAAAAATGGCGTCCGTCAAGATAAACAAAGCAATAAGTCGAACAGTTCCGAGTTAAAAATTACCTTTGCCTCTTTTTCTCAATGTTCAAAACAAAAATGCAAAAGTAACACTTCTGGCAGCCTAGACACTGTCTATTATTCTTGCGAATCAAGTACGTTTAACGAAATTTGCTCAGTGGCTTCCAACGCAAGGTCTTGTACGGTGACTAATTGCGGTTCGGGCGGTGTAGGTGGGATAGAACCAGAAACACCAATAGAGTATAGTCCCGACAATCCCTAATTAACGAATGTCGAATAAATCAATGGACGTGAAGGCGAAACAGCGACTTTCTTATCAACGGCGTTTGTTAAACTCAAATGACTTGGCGGCGGTTTCGCCACACGTCATCTTAACCGATAAAGTCTCAACCAAAATTACAGGAGAATTAAAATGAAATCCAAAACTAAATTGATCGCAATGTTTGTTGTCGCAGTCTTCGCGCTCTTTACCGCTTCGTCGTCGTTCGCTCAGGAATCGACCAAGAAAGAGGGCGAGATGAAGAAAGGTGAAATGAAAAAAGATGACGCCATGAAAAAAGACGGCGCAA
>JBOGOW010000765.1:0-1165 GCA_050748285.1 Pyrinomonadaceae bacterium | reverse complement strand
CGTTATCGGCGTTACGTGATGAAGACTGCTTGCAGGATAAAGGATCACGCTTCCGGCATTAAGTTTTATTTTCTGTACGCCGTAATTGTCTTCGATAACAAGCTCGCCGCCGTCATATTCGTCCGGTTCTGAGAAAAAAAGCGTCGCCGAAAGATCGGTGCGGACGCGATGTTCGGTTCCCGCAACCTGACGTATCGCGTTATCGACATGCGTCCCGAAATTCTGGCCTCCGCTGTACCGGTTGAACAACGGCGGAAATATTTTGCGCGGCAGCGCAGCCGAAACAAAAAGAGGATTCACTTCGAGAGCACCGATTATCAGATCACCCATCTCGATCGCCACAGGATCATTTTCGGCAAGCTGCATATTATTTTTCGCAAGCCTCGACTGATGACCCGCCGTAGCATTCCCGTCGATCCAATCCGCATCCTCAAGCAAACGTCGACACGTTGAGACGTGTTCTGCATTCAGCAAATTTGGGATCTGTATGAGCATAATTATTCGACTGGAGCAGCAAGCATCCCTGCTTGCCTGAGCGTCGCTTCGACGCGAACCTTGTTTTCGTGCTTCGCACTCATGGCAGGCAGTGATGCCTGCCGCTCCAGTCAAAAACTAAAACCGGAGCTAACAAGCACAACGCGGCCGGCACCCGGAATTATGTGTCCGCCGCCGATGCGGTCGATGTAGTATTTATCGCCTATGTTGTTCATATTCAGCCGCAAGTCGATGTTTTTCGTTAACTTATACGAGATCAGAGCATCGACGACGACATAGCTGTCAACAAACCGAGTGTTGATATTGTTGCCGAATCGTTTGCCGACATATCGCGGGCCGCCGCCGAAGAACAATCTGTCCCACGTGTAAGTCGTCCATAAATTAAGCGAATTTCGCGGTGTGTTTATCAGCTCACGTCCGATTTCGGAAAACGGCACGCCGTTCACGATGGTCGGCGGCGTGTCCGACCGCACGATCTCACTCTTCCAGAGCGTGTAACCCGAACATATTTGCCAGTTTCGGGTAATGTTGCCGGTCGCGCTGAATTCAATGCCGTCAACCTTTTGATCGACGTCAAGAGACGGTTCTTCGTACGGCACGATGTTCGTCGAGCTGGCTTAAGTCTATTAGACACAGAAAATAGCACAGGTAAGCACCAGTTTATTGCCCA
>JBOGOW010000764.1:0-1168 GCA_050748285.1 Pyrinomonadaceae bacterium | reverse complement strand
ATCGTGCTGCTGGACGAAGGAGCGGCAATGTTATTTCCCCCTTTCATAGACCGGAACCGACTGGCACTCGCAATAACCCTGCCGTCAGCTAAATTATGGCCTGTTAAAGCTGCTATTTCGATATGACGCGACGGAATTTTCAATGTTGGTGTAAGTCATTGTGGTCAAGATTGAGGGCGTTGAACCAGGTTCGTTGAAGGATTCATCTCGGGCAATCGGACACCAACAACAGAGGGACTGCTAAAAATGAACTGAATTTAGGAGGAGAAAGCAGAAATGGCAGAAAAACATACGATTCAAATTACGGTGTCAGATCCGAAAATGATTCACATTGAAAGAAAGCCGATTCTCAGTGTGGAAGACGCGAAAACGGGAACGTTTCATAAGGATGAGGGTTTTAATGCAGATGCAGTTCAGAGCCTGATCAACTCACTCAAGAAAAACCCCACAAACATGAAGTTCAGAATCGTCTGGGAACCGCCTGAGGGCGACGAAAACCTGATGAACGGCCTGAAAGGAGCCAAGAAGATTTTAACGATCCGGATCTACTGGGTTATCAGAAATGACACGACAGTCATATTTGCGAGAACCGCAACCTTCGAAGGTGGGAAGGTCAACAAGCCAACTAAAAAAATAGGCAGGGCGGGCCAGGAGATCGAATTCACGGCCACATCTCTTAGCGCACCTCAGTAGGATGGCGTCGAAGGCAATTCTACCGTTTGAAAAAACAAGTCTCTTCGAGACGTCGCTATAGATATTTTTTCGGAGGCAAATATATGGCAGATATGATTCTTTCTTACAAATTCGAATTTAGCTACGCCGCAGCGGGCGGCAAACAATCATACGCACCTGAAATTACTGCTTTTTCCGTCAATGGCGGAGCTTCGAGAAGCATTAACGCCGATTCTGACAGTCTGAACATAGGCTCTGAATTCGAACAGGCTCGAACATATAAGAATATTGTGCTCTTTATGCCTGGGTCGCCCGGTGCCAATGATATGAGGGTAGCGATGGATCTAATGAACTTTGCAAATAACAAAACCTCATTTTTTTTCATTTTCATTGTGACGCAGTTATACCAATCGAAGCTTGTTTATTTACTCTCGATCAGTGATGGCGGTGCTAAAGTCGCGAAGCCGCCCATGATGACCCTTGGTGACCTGTTGAT
>JBOGOW010000763.1:0-1170 GCA_050748285.1 Pyrinomonadaceae bacterium | reverse complement strand
CAGGCGCGGGCTTGTGCAATCCGCACTCGAAAAATTCGAGGCCGCAATGGACGACGATTTCAACACCGCCGCCGCTCTCGCCGCGATTCACGATATGGTGCGCGAGATCAACACGCGGATGAGCGAGGACGGTTTGCTCGAAGATGATCGGAACGCGGTTTTAGTCGCGATCGAGAAGTTTGATTCGGTGCTTGGAATTTTCGGCCCTGAATCAACCGAAATACTCGATGCGGATGTCGAAGCCCTTATAGAAGAACGAACCGAGGCTCGCCGCAGCCGCAACTTCGCCCGATCGGACGAGATTCGTGACGAGCTCGCGGCAAAAGGAATAATCCTCGAAGACACAAGAGACGGCGTTAGATGGAAGCGAAATTAAGACGGAGGCATTTTTATGAAGAGAAATAATTGCATATTTGCATTAGTGTCCTTTCTATTTGCAATGGCAGTGATCAGCCCGGTGATTTATTCACAAACATCGGACACCACAAAAGCTGACCAAAAAAAGAAAGAGTATTTGCTTTTAGTAGAAAAACTGAAGAAGGGCGACCCTAAAGTTCATTTTGGGCAGTTGAGGCGTGCGTTTGTCGAATGGAAGCTCAGCGGTGGAAAAGATGTGGAGCATCCGAAGAGAGCTGAAATGGTAAAAGCATTTCAATCCAACAACCATGCAGAAGCGGTGAAGCTGGCCGCAGAGGTCTTGGATATGGAATTTTACAATCAGAATTTATTTGGGGCGGTTTCGGATTCCTTTAAGGCACTTCAAAACAACGAAAAGTTTGAATTCTATAACAATTTATTCCACAAGGCCCAGCATGGATTGTTTTTAAGCGGCGATGGAAAAACACCGGAAACTGCATATTTTGTTCTTAGCATTGCTGAAGAATACCATGTAATGAGAGAACTCGGTCTAACAACTACTATGCAGTCTCTAAGTCATTTGAACGGCCAAGCGTACGACGTTCTTGCCGGAAAGGACGCCAAGGGAAATGCAGCGGAGATTTATTTTAACATTTGCTTCTTCTTTCCATGCTGACCTAAATTGAATCTGTTGCTGAGAAAAAAAAACAACTTGCCAGAAATTAGTGACAAGTTGTTTTTTACATTCGGATCAAAGTGAATTCAGGAATGCCAGAATACGATCTTTTTGGGTATTGCTTAGCGTATTGTATC
>JBOGOW010000762.1:0-1174 GCA_050748285.1 Pyrinomonadaceae bacterium | reverse complement strand
CGCCGACAATTTGCAGCAAATCCCACTTGCGCAACGCGGCGAATTTCTTTTCACGGCGTTGAAACCTATAGTTCCGTTTGATGAATTTGTAAATGACGCGGCCGTGGTGCTTTGCGACGTTGAGCCTGCTGGATTGAAATTGGCCTCGACGCGTGAGTACGAGGTTAACGCACATTGGGCATTGTACTGCGAGAATTATCTCGAAGGATTTCATATTCCATTCGTCCATAAATCGCTCAACGAGGTCGTCGATTACGGCACTTACAAAACGGAAACATTTAGATATTCGAGTTTGCAGACCGCTATGTCAGCACCGGGAGCGGTAGCGACTGGGTTCTTTTCATCTGGCGCTCGCGGAAACCCAGTCGCTACCCCGACGCGTCGGGGTTCTGACCAGGACATCGCGGCCCGCTATCTTTTTATTTTTCCGAACACAATGTTCAACTTCTATCCGTGGGGAATCTCGGTCAATGTCGTCGAACCACTAACGCCGTCAAAAACTCGGGTCCGATTTTTAACCTACATTGCAGACGACTCAAAGATCGAAGAAGGTGCCGCTGCCGACCTGCACGGTGTCGAAATGGAAGACGAGACGGTCGTCGAAAGCGTCCAAAAAGGCATCCGCTCACGGTATTATTCTCATGGCAGATATTCACCGACACGCGAGCAGGGAACGCATCATTTTCACCGGCTGATCGAAGATTTTTTAAGTTGACATCTCGGTATAACTAAAGTTATACTCGGCGCATGAAAACAGCTATTTCCCTATCATCAGAAGTTTTCGATCTAAGCGAGCGTCTTGCCAAGCAATTGAAGATCTCTCGCAGCGCAGTTTTCGCGATGGGTATTAAGAGACTGGGCGAAGAATACGACGAAGAGGACGTCACCTCAAACCTTAATCGCGTCTATGCGGACCATAAGGCCGAGCTCGATCCGGTACTTGTCCAGATGGCCGCGCTCTCTTTGCCGAAGGAAGAATGGTGATACGTCGCGGTGATATCTGGTGGGCAAATCTGCCGGAGCCTGTTGGCTCAAGTCCGGGTTTTGCCCGGCCTGTATTGGTAATTCAGGCAGATAAATTCAACTCCAGCGAACTGAATACCGTTGTTATTGCAGTGATAAGAAAAAGCCTGTGGCTTGCGGAAGCTGATGGGAATGTCTTGTTGAAAAAAGC
>JBOGOW010000761.1:0-1177 GCA_050748285.1 Pyrinomonadaceae bacterium | reverse complement strand
CTTTGGCAACAAATCATTAGACTTCCTGTCAGAAGATTGTTAGGAATTTTATCAGAAAATCGGAAGGAATCGTAACAAAGATGGCTAAAAATATTATTTTACTTGACAACCGCATAGAAGGCACGATGACAGTAAGTGATCTGCTAAAAACATTTATGGTCGATAAAGATACCTCCCTTATGTCGGCCTTCGGATTCATCAATACCATGGCAAAAGGTCACGGAACGATAGAGACACTTTTTATTCTTTGTCACGGTTATGAAGCCATTGGACCCGATGCAAAAGTAGGACAGTTTTACTGGTGGGTCGGTGGACGCGGATTACAGTTGGGAAAGGAAGATGTACGTGAATACAACCTTAATTTGTGGTCGTCTATTAAGGGTTCCGTAAAAAACATCGTGATTATGGCTTGCGGAGCCGCTGCAACGCAATCCGGTGATGAAGGACGAAAGGATCGCGACGGAAAATTTCTTTTGACTTCACTGGCCAAAGTTACCAATGCGGTGGTTTACGGGGCTGATACAACCCAATGGTATCAATTAAAGAGGATGGATTTTGGAAAGTGGGAAGGGACCCTTTATTGTTTTTTGCCGACGGGGCAATATTTCGCCGTGCCGGGCCAGATCGCAAACGGCCTTGCCGTACGGCAATAACTGAGGATGTCAGCCGATATCAGGAGTTTCACAAATCTTCCATAGAAATTCCACCGCTTTTTCAGGACTTTTACCGCAATAAGACCCTAAGATGCTTGTCTGAAAACGGTAAACGAATGATAGCAGAAATCGGGACGGGCCGAAACTTTTCTAGACATATCGATAGATCGTGAATGAGAAATGGGGAATAGGAATTTTAAGTGAAATACCGGGCTAGTCTTCGCTATGGTGGAAGGTTCGCTGGCGAGCTGTCTATGAGTAAACCGGTTTTGGTTGATTCGGTTTACGTTGCCGGCGGCTCTAGCGGAAGTATAAATCTCAACACGACTGATGACATCAGCATTTCGAACCTGCTGGAGCAAGCACGCTCTTTCAAAAACCTCTCCGTGTATCTGCCGTATATGCCGCAGAAAAAGGTCCCTATCGATATGCAGGCAGCTTTAGAATTAGAAGGGTTTTACAAGAGTAAGACGCCATTGATCATTGAAGTCAAGATCGAAAGACATTCAAACGGAAATATGACC
>JBOGOW010000760.1:0-1182 GCA_050748285.1 Pyrinomonadaceae bacterium | reverse complement strand
ATTCTGGTCGGCTGCTTCGATCTTTCGAGATTCTCCGGGCAAAAATCCAAGCGTGGAGAACTGAGAAGTTAGCGACATTCGAATAGGTTCGGATTGCGTTTTCGATGTTTCGATATTCGATTTATTATCACGAAACGCGGCCCAGAAATTTTGGCCGTCAATTTCGTTTGCTTTTATTCGGCGTATGTCATCAAAGCCACGCGGGAGAAAATAAGCCTTGTCCTCGATAATATCGGGTAAGCCTTCGAGTTTGACGATCCTGATATTTTCGCGTTTTCTCGTCGCAAACCATAGATGATATGCCACAAGATCTTCGAACGCGTAAATCGTCTGTGCCCGGTCGGATGGAATTTGTTCGGCAAGGTGCTCCCAAGCGCACCAAATAAATTTCTCCTGCCCCGATCGAACCTGAATCACAAATGCAATGCTGCTTATAAGAAAGATCGCAGAAATAAAAAAATAATTTAACGGCTTGAATGCGATCTCGGTAACGTAAACGGCCATGATTATAGTAAGCGGCAGAAATGCGACTATCAGATGCCTCGACCCCCAAATAGACACAGGTAACAAATAGCTTAGCCAAAATGCAAAGAAAATCGGTGTCGCCGCAGCGATTGACATTAGCCAGAATCGATCCCATTCGTTATGCCGTTTCCAATTGAAAAGATAATTCAGTTTTACTGCGGCAAAAATGACCAGCAACGGCAGCGTGATCCAAAGAATCGTCGAAACGTCCGAGCTGCTTTGTTGAAAATAAAATGGCTCGATCACGTCGAAGATCAAATCGAATATCGAACGAATTCCGGGGCGTTCGATCCAACCGATATTTTGCGAAATTGAAGAACCAGAATTTGCCGCCCTCAATACGATCAACGCCCAAGGGACAAAAGCGACGATATTTGCACCGAACATTATCAACATCTGCTGCAGCTTGATCCGCTGCAAAATCACTATCGCCAAAACCTCGCTGAAAACGACGAACCACCCAAAGTAGTGCGTGTAAATAAGTACGATATTTATCAGCGCGAGTATCCAGATATTCTTGCCGCGATAAAAAAACCGCGTAAAGATCCATATAGAAAACAGCGAAAGGCAGAGAAAAAGACTGTACATCCGCACTTCCTGTGCGTATTTGATAAGCGAACCATTTGTCGCAAAGAAAAAAAGAGCCATAAGCATAGC
>JBOGOW010000759.1:0-1187 GCA_050748285.1 Pyrinomonadaceae bacterium | reverse complement strand
CGGATTGAAAAGATCGCCGACGATTACATCGGGTCCCGGCACCACGCCGGATTCCGGGGCGCCGTTTGATGGCAAAGTTTCCGACTTGACTTCTCCGTTCACAACTTCCGAAACCTCGATCGCACGCAGGTTTGACTGCACTGCGATACGCCCAACCACGCTTCCTGCGTCCTTCGAACGACCAAGCTCATTCGCAAACTCCGGCGAAAGCAGAAGTCGCCCATCGTTCATGCCAAGAAGATGCCGATTTGCATCGTAATCGTAATTGACGCCTTCGATATTAAAAAAGACAAAACCCGTTTTGGCGTCGCGTATTGCAAGCTCAAAGTCGCTGCCCGATGGCAAATATTCAAGAACAAGCTGTTGATAGCTTGCCGTTAACTTTGGCGGAAGCACAGCAGAATTTTGCGGCACGATAGGCAGGGAGCTCGGAAGCGGCCCGCGAAGTTCACCGTTAAAAACCCATACCTTGAAAAACGAATCCGGTTCCGCTACGAAACTAAGCACGGTTCGTTCGGCGCCTTTTACCGATTTACCGCGAGGGCTCGAGCCGCTGAGATCAAAGTCCATCTCGACGCTGCCGCCGGCAACGATCATCTTTTCAAGAATACCGGTGTTTGATTGTCGTGTGCTTTGATTGATCCCGCTCAAAAGAATACTCGGGCTGTTTCCGAAAAAGATAAGATACGGAAGAAGGGAAATGGCAATGATCTTTAACATATGATTTGTTTCCAGTTTCGTTGGTTTGTTAAATTAATGAACTTCGGAACGTATGGGCTACAATGTCGGCATCTATATTTTTACACTATTTTATGTGTTTTAATCAAGTATTTAGGTTGATTGGTTGCGCGTCATTTAAAGATTTGTTCGTGTAATTTCGTGGATTCTCTTAATTCTTCGCAAAAGAACTGTCCACGAAATGACACAAAAATACACAAAAGCAGTCCAATCCTGGAAGTAGGATCATGATAATAAAAGCAAACTGACCTAATACGGTTTGATTTTGGTGTCTTGGAATTTCGAATTTGAATTATGAAAAGCGGTTGTGAAGCAAAAGTTAAGAAAGATGGGCGGTCTATCGCATTGCCCATTCTTAGTAATGCGTCCGCATCAAAAAATGAGATTCGCAAGTCGAAGACCAGTTTTTGGCGTGCGGTTTCGCTGATCGTTCTTTATCTTTTGATGAT
>JBOGOW010000758.1:0-1196 GCA_050748285.1 Pyrinomonadaceae bacterium | reverse complement strand
CCAACGGGCAGCACGTTGCCGCGCAATGTGATCTCGCCGGTCATCGCGACATCTTTCTTCACAGCCCGCTGTGCCAAAACCGAAACGAGAGCCGTAGCCATCGTAATGCCGGCGCTCGGCCCGTCTTTTGGGATCGCGCCTTCCGGCAAATGTATGTGAATATCGAAATTCTCGAGAATTTGCTCATCGATACCAAGCTCTTTCGATCGAGCCTTTGCATATGAAAATGCGGCCTGTGCCGATTCCTGCATCACATCGCCAAGCTGTCCGGTAAGCTGCAGCTTTCCCTTCCCTTTCGTTTTTAACGCTTCAATAAATAGGATGTCGCCGCCGACCGCAGTCCATGCCAAGCCGGTAACAGTTCCGATCTGATCTTTCTTGAGCTTCTCTTCGTTGAAGATCTTTGGAACTCGAAGGTAAGAACGAATGTCATCCGACTGAACTTTTGCAGGTTTAAATTTCTTTTCGAGCTCCGCTTTTCTTCGAGCGACTTTGCGGCAAACTTTGCCGATCTCGCGTTCAAGCTGCCGCAGGCCGGCTTCCTGCGTGTATTCGCTGATGATCTTCGCTATCGATTTGCGGTCGAATTTTACATCCGACTTCGCGAGTCCATTCTCCGCGATCTGTTTCGGTATCAAATGCCGTTTCGCGATCTCGAGTTTTTCTTCCTCGGTGTATCCGGTAAGCTGAATTATCTCCATGCGATCGCGGAGCGGCGGCTGGATCGTGTCGAGCACATTCGCGGTCGTCATAAACATCACGTTCGAAAGGTCGAAAGTAATGCCGAGGTAGTTGTCACGAAAGCCGGAGTTTTGCTCCGGATCGAGAACCTCGAGCAATGCAGAGCTTGGATCGCCGCGAAAATCTGCGCCGACCTTATCGATCTCGTCGAGCATTATCAACGGGTTGTTTGTCGCAGCTTGTTGGATCGCCTGTATCACGCGTCCCGGCATCGCGCCGACGTAGGTTCGTCGATGACCGCGAATTTCGGCTTCGTCGTGCAATCCGCCCAAACTATGTCGGACGAATTTCCGATCAAGTGCACGAGCGACCGAACGGCCAAGCGAGGTTTTACCAACTCCCGGAGGGCCGACCAGGCAAAGTATCGAGCCTTTTGGCTTTTCCATCAATTTACGAACCGCAAGAGCTTCGACGATGCGTTCCTTAACGCGTTCAAGTCCGTAATGGTCTTCATC
>JBOGOW010000757.1:0-1205 GCA_050748285.1 Pyrinomonadaceae bacterium | reverse complement strand
GTTCAACGCGGCTCGCGAAAACCGCCTTCGGCAAACACGTTTATCTTAAATCCCTTCGGAACAAACAGCTTTGCATCTGACGGCTGCGCGACCTGACGCGATAACCGAACCGCGCTCTTAGTCTCGAATGGCGGTGGCAGCGTCTTTGGGTCAATCGACGTAATCGTTGCTTTGTCGAAATTCACGACTTGCGGCATAGCCGGCGGTCCAGGCGATGGGGTCGGGGTCGGCGTTTGACAAACGGTCGTCGCTGCCACAGCCAGCGACACGATTATTGCACTCGAAATATCTTTGATATAATTCCGTCTCATATATTAAGCCTCGCAAATGAACGACATTTTGTCCATTTTTGATCGGAATAGCGAAGTGGCTCGACGCGGATCAAACGTGATCGGCACACGTGGCGAAAAGCTGGCTGCTGAATTTGTCGAACGCGAAGGTTATCGGATCGTATTGGCAAATTTTAAGGCGCCGATCGGACGAAATTCAAAAGGCGTTCAGGTTTCGGGCGAGATCGATCTTATCGCGCTTGATGGCGAAACGATCTGCTTTATTGAAGTAAAGACTCGCCGATCAGAAGATTTCGGCGGGCCGCTTTCGGCGGTTGACATTCGAAAGCAAAGACAGATAACTCGAACGGCGCGCGTTTACAAAAAACTTTTCAACATCTTTGAAATGAAGCAGCGGTTCGACGTCGTAACGGTAATTCTCGAAAAAGGACTCGCACCGCGGATCGAATTAATTCGCGGATTTTGGACTGAGAGCAAATTCAAAAAACCGCGATGGAACTACGACCTTTGGTAACGGGGTTGGAACATTACACGGTAATTCGCCGTATTATACTCAAAAAAAGGAAAAACAAAACTCATGAAAAACTTGATAGCATTGACCGCAATATTGTTGTGTTTTATGGCATTTTCTACCAAAGCAGCGGCACAGGCGCCGCCGCTTATCGACCGCGAACTCTTCTTTGGCAATCCGGAATACGCCGGAGCTCAAATCTCGCCGGACGGCAAATATATTTCGTTTATCAAACCCTACAAGGATACGATGAACATCTGGGTGAAAGGCTTCGATGAGCCTTTTTCGGCTGCCCGACCGATGACGGCGGACACTGCGCGACCTGTGAGGCAATATTTCTGGTCGCGCGACGGCAAGTATATCTTGTTTGTCCAGGACAAAAGCGGAGACGAGAACTTTAACGT
>JBOGOW010000756.1:0-1220 GCA_050748285.1 Pyrinomonadaceae bacterium | reverse complement strand
ACCAAGGGCATATCGGGAAAGGTCAACAGCGTTAATCTCGCGACCAAGCAGGTCGGGATCGAGGTTCGCGGACTCGTTGGTTCGACGACCACGATGATCACGGCAAAGGATAATACGGTCTTCAAGCGATACGCGCCGAACTCGGTGAAATACAGCGAAGCTGTTTCGAGTTCGCTGCTCGATGTTCAGCCGGGCGACATGCTGCGGGCGAGCGGCGACAAAAGCGCCGACGGTTTGAGTTTTGCTGCGGATGAGGTTATTACGGGAGCTTTCCAGACAATCGCCGGAACGGTGAAATCGATAGACGCCGAAAAGAACGAGATCGTCATCATGAATTTACAGACGAATAAAGATTTGACCGTGTCGCTTGCGACGGCCACAACGATGAAGAAGTTTCCTGAAGAATTCGCCCAGAGAATGGCTCAGCCGCAGGGAGCCGGAGCACCGAATTCAAACGCCGGTGGTCAACCTGTTGGGCGACCGGCAGGCCAGCCGGGCGGACGTTCGGCGGGCGAAGGCCGGACAGGTGCGGGTGGCCAGGCGGGCGGGCCGGGACGAATGATGTTTGGCGGTCGCGGCGGCGGGACCATCGACGAAATGCTTGAACGGTTTCCGACCATCACGGCGTCCGATCTGAAAATCGGCGATATGGTTGCGATCTCGAGCACAAAAAGCAATGTGGACGACAAGATAAATGCGATCAAGTTTCTGGCCGGCGTTGAGCCGTTTATCAGAGCGGCGCAAGTCTCGGGCGAACTTCAACGCGGCGGCCGCGGAGGCGGTCAGGGCAGCTTCACTATTCCGGGTCTCGACGGGTTTGATTTCCCGTAGGCCAAGGACATTTGTATTTATTTATTTTTTATATAGGCGGAAAAATTATGCGATTCATATCTTCAATTTTATTCACTGCTTTGTTGGCAGCGTTCATTGCTCTTCCGGTGAATGCCCAAACGACAGGCAGCATCACGGGCGTCGTTCAGGACACGCTAGGTGCGGTTATCGTCGGTGCGACGATAACCGTTGTTTCTGCGGACAGTAAGGAAAAGACCGCGACTTCAAATCAAAAAGGCGAATTCACCGTTGCCGGTCTGGCTCCGGGCAAATATACGGTCAAGGTCATTGCTCCGAAATTTGCACTTTATGAAAATACCGAGGTCGTAGTTACAGCCGGCAAAAAAGAGGAACTTTTTGTTCCATTGACGGTCGAAGGGGTTCAGGAA
>JBOGOW010000755.1:0-1240 GCA_050748285.1 Pyrinomonadaceae bacterium | reverse complement strand
CGCGTGTAAACAAGGGCGGTACGCGCATCGTCGGAGGAAAGCGTTTGGCGGCTAAGAATCCGTTGCCCGATCTTGATTGTTCCGCCCTTAATAACGTGCGGGCGGCGAAGCGGGCGGCACATTTGTAGCATTGGCAGGCAAATATCACAAAACTATTCGATGAGAGGCTTCCTTGCCTGCGCGGGAACTACTGTTTAAACTCAAAGTATATGGTTGAGATCGAAGATTTTCCGTTAGCGCTTGCCGAAGGCGAAGCTATTGAACCGATGGTGCAGGTGCCGTCGGAATTGCCCGCATTGCCCCTACGCGACATTGTTATTTATCCGTTTATGATCGTGCCGCTTTTTGTGTCGCGTGATAAATCTATAAAAGCGGTGGAGGAAGCGCTGAAGGAGAATCGGATGATCGTCCTGGTTTCGCAGCGGGACATAAACAAGGAAGACCCCGGACGCGATGACCTATACGAAACCGGAACGGTCGCGATCATTATGCGGATGCTGAAGCTGCCCGACGGACGAATTCGCATTCTCATTCAAGGACTCTCGCGTACAAAGATTGACAAGATCCGCGCCGGTGGCGACCACGTCCGTGCAAAGGTCACGCCGATCTCCGAGCCGTTTGCACCGGAAAATTCGCTTGAGGTCGAAGCGTTGGTTCGCAATGTTCGCGGTTTGATGGAACGTGCCGCAAGCTTGGGCAAAAACATCTCGCCTGAGGTTCTTGCGATCATTGCAAATCTGGACGACGCCGGTCGCCTTGCCGATCTTTCTGCCTCGAATTTAGACTTAAAGGTCGATGATGCTCAGAGCATTCTCGACATCGTAGAACCGGTCGAACGCCTTCGTCGTGTCAACGATCTTCTTAATAAAGAGATCGAAGTTTTGACGGTTCAACAGGAAATAAATACACAGGCGCGTGCCGATATCGACCGTTCACAGCGTGAGTTTTTTCTGCGCCAGCAATTGAAGGCGATACAGTCGGAACTTGGCGACGGTAACGAACTTTATGAAGAGATCGAGCAGTATCGCAGCAAAATACTCGAAGTAAAAATGCCCGAACAGGCGGAAACCGAAGCGTTGCGGCAGTTAAAAAAACTCGAACGAATGCACCCAGATGCCGCCGAAACCGCGACATTGCGAAATTGGCTCGACATAATGACAGACCTGCCTTGGTCCGTTCAGTCTTCGGACAATCTTGATCTCATTAAGGCCGAAAAAATTCTCGATGAAGACCATTACGG
>JBOGOW010000754.1:0-1247 GCA_050748285.1 Pyrinomonadaceae bacterium | reverse complement strand
AAGCCGGCGCTCGAAATATCGGTCTGGATGCGGATAATGATTCTTGACCACATTCTTTACGCCCATCATCACCCGCCGCCAATAACCAAGAATCGCCCTTGTCGAATTCTGCGCGTTGAATGTTGTCGTGTTCCAATCGCCGCCGATGAGCGTCGGCAATTCCGGCAGCGTTTCGAGATGGTCGAGTATGATCTTCATCTGCCGATGCCGATGTGAACGCGAGCAATGCGCATCCAAATGAACAGTTATTGCACGAAAGTCGCCGCTTGGATGTTCGATGTCGCTGACCAAAGCGCGTAGATGCCCGAGCCGTTTTTCCTTGCCCCACATCTTGTCTTTGCCGTTTGGAAGCGCGACTGCGTAGGTATTTTTCATCGGCCATTTCGAAAACATTGCAAGGCCGTGGATCGAAAGCGTATTCTCGCCCTCCATTGCAGATTCGACGCCGCTGCCCTTTTGCAGAGCGAGGTAAACCGGCGCGAATGCGTAATTTAATTTAAGTTCTTCTGCGACCTCTCGAGCCACGAAACGGTTGCCGCTTCGCGCCATTCCGTGATCGAGTTCTGTCAAAAGAAGTACATCTTTGTCTTTTAGTTCATCGTGATTCTTTAGCGCTTTAACTATGCCATCGAATACGCATCCTCGCTCGATGTTCCATGCGAGCGCCTTAATTGCAGAACCCCGCACGTCAGTAAGGGCGGTATCGGAAGTTAGTGCAGCGTCGATATTCGGCTCTATTGCAGAAGCCCGCACGTCAGTAAGGGCGGTATCGGAGGTGGGTGCAGCGTCGGGAAGCGCCCCGACAACGACAGCATTCAAGATTCGTTCAGCATCCTCGCGGATCTCCTGATACACAGAAGATGATTCAAGTTCGTCGGACGAGTCGAATTTCAATAATTCGGGGAAATATCGATTCAGGCCATGTTTGAGTATTTCCGGCGTACCGACTTGAGCGGCGGAAGGATTGTCGAACAGCAATTCGAATGACATTCTACGATGCGTGGTTTTCAATTTCGAGCAATTCGACTGCCTGCTCTCGATTAACAGACGGGAAATCTGTCAGAAATTCTTCAAGTGAATCGCCGCCGATCAGATAATCGAAAAGGTTCTTTACGGGAACACGCGTTCCAGTGAAGACCGGTTCGCCGCTTTGAATGTCAGGTGAGATTGTAATAACGCGATTCATAAAACCATTCTCTCAAATACACGGCGCAGACTCAATCATCATATCTCTCCTTTGCCGGAGC
>JBOGOW010000753.1:0-1255 GCA_050748285.1 Pyrinomonadaceae bacterium | reverse complement strand
CAATTAGCCTGTTGTTGTTCCTCGTTAAATTTTATGGCGACATCTTGAAAATTATTTTTCACAAAGTAATTTTCAACTGCCTGAGGTCCGCCGAGAAGCCTTAACAAAACTTCGCAACCGACATTATCGCTGGAAGAAACCGTATATTCCAAAATCTCGGCAACTGTCAGCGTTGCTCCATCGGGATACTTGTCTCTGATCGGACTATAAAGGTCGGGCAAAAGGTCTTTTTTCTGAATTTCTATTTTTTGCTCAAGCGAAAACTTTCCTTTATCAATTTCGGAAAGCATAAACAATCCGATATGAAACTTAAAAACGCTCTGCATCGGAAAATGCTTGTCGCCGTTCACGGATATTTTGTCCTTGCCGTTATTCCCAATAATCGAAACGCCGACCAACGCTTTTTTGGAAGCAATAATTTGTTCTATTTTTTGCCCCAAATCTTCTTTGCTTTGAGCAAATGTTTGGTTAGCAACAAATAAAAATACGATTGCAGTTAAGTAAAATAATTTATTCATAATCAGATTAAATGATGCGCTCGTCCACCCTCGGGAATAATCCCTCTTGCCTGTATGATAGCCTTACGTTTTCCCCTAAAACACGCTACAACAAGACATGAATTATTAATTGAAAAAATTTCAGGAAAATACGAAGTATTGAGGGATTGGAATGTTTGAAAGTTACGAGCAAAAACATAGCAAAAGGGCGCCTATTGGCGATTATGCCGTAGCACTTTGTTATTTCGGTTCCATCTTTGTCGGCTGGTTCATAACTTGGGACTGGCTTGCCGCTGGCACCGCTTCCATGTTAGCTGTCTTTGTGGCACCAGTCGTGTGGAGACTATACAAAGGGCCGGTCTTTCAACTATATCGGAGCTTAGTTTTTATTTTGGTTTGGATTGTAATAGGCGGCACAATCTACTTTTTATTCAAACCTATGTTTTAGTTTGCGATTATTGAAAAAGTCTTAGTGATTATCGACAGTAAATTTCACTATAACGAAAAAACGAAGCCAAGACCTGATCCACTCGAAAGCACGGTAAAACTACATTAGAGATAGGCTTTCACAACTTAGGGATTATTGTCTTGGCAATCTCACTTCATTTATCAACAAATCCTAGGCTTGGTGAAGCTTTCCTTTTTTTTTATTTTTGAGATTGTCATGCCGACCGATTTTGTCGGTTTATCCATATCCTTGATCGCAAAATCAATCGCTTCCTTAATCAGGGCTTTTACTTTGGGATTGCGGTAATCAC
>JBOGOW010000752.1:0-1276 GCA_050748285.1 Pyrinomonadaceae bacterium | reverse complement strand
CCGCCTACACCTTCAGCCCACGAGCGAAAGCACGTCACGTCGAACCGTGCAAAGGAATCCTTTTAGTTGGATTGCCGGGTTGCGGAAAAGACCTTTGTAAACGGGTTGCATCAAGCATCACCAATCGGGCACTTCTCGATCTGGACTTCGGCTCGATCATGGGTGAAGGCGGAGGTGTGATCGGCTCTTCGTCCATGTCTATCAAGCGTGCACTTTCTATTGCAGGAACCATCAAAGGAATCCTGGGGATCAGCGAGTTCGAGAAAGCTGTTTCCGGTATTAAGTCATCGAACAAGACAGACGGCGGCGAGACGGCTCGCACGATATCCTATCTTCTCAACTGGATGCAGGACAACAAGGATGTTCTGGTTTTTGCCACCGCCAACGATGTTCGTGAACTCGAATCGGAGCAGTTTCGCATTGGCCGCTTCTCATACATTCATTTTGTCGATCTACCAAGCAGCGAAGATCGAACTGAGATCTTCAAAGTCCACTTGATGAAAAGGCAGCTTGAGCCTGACCACTTTGATCTCGACAAACTCGTGGAGAATAGCAGGGACTTCTCGGGAGCGGAGATCGAAGGAGGGGTGAAGGATGGCGTGCTTGAGGCGTTCATTGACGGGGATCGGTCGGCTGAGACGCGAGATATTCTCAAAGCTATTGAAAGCATAACGCCTACCGCACAGATGATGAGCGAAAAAATAGAAGAGATTCGTAAATGGGCTCGGAACAATATCAAAGGAGCGGCGGGAAGAATCGACAACTCCGGCATCGCCGGAAACAGAGGCGACCGGATTTATGAGTTCTAAGGTTTAGGAGGAGGACATGTCCTATGTCGAAGTATATGACATTCGAATCACAGTCTTTTGCGAACGGTGAATTACTGCTTGAGGCCCTTTCCGATATCGGGTTTACGACTGTTACGCAAGGGAAAGACCTGCCGCTTGATGGGTGGGACAAGCGGAATGCTCGTACGGCCGACCTCATCATTCGCCGACGAGACGTCAAGAATCATCATCTCCTTGCGGATATTGGGTTCCAAAAAACACCTTCGGGATACGTCGCCATTCTCGACGACATGGATCTTGATTATCGCCTCGGACAGGATTTCGTTGTGAGACTTCAGAATCACTATCACGAAGCAGCCGCACGAAAGATGGCGAAGAAACTGGGCGGAACTCTTATCAAGGAACGGGTCGGAAAGACGATCAAGATCAGAGTTAAATTCTAAATGGAGGCATATGGCTGAGATTGAATTCACGATCGACACCGAGAC
>JBOGOW010000751.1:0-1279 GCA_050748285.1 Pyrinomonadaceae bacterium | reverse complement strand
ACGCTGCCATGGGAGCAGAGCACTTCACAGTAATAAGAAACTGGAATGTCAGTACGTCTTCATTCACGTTCAATTGGGCTCCGCAGGAATTCCAAAGGCGCCGAATCAATTCTTCCGAATCTAAAATATTGCTTAAATCCGTTACGGCTGCCGCAGATAATATTGATCTGTGTAGGAAGTATATTAAGGATTTGATTGAGACTGCGGCGTCACTTGCGAACTTGGGCAAGGACAGTATTATTTCGACAAATGTCGAAACATTGTATAACAAGGTGCTTAACAGTCGAGGTGGAACTGATTTGGCGTATGGCGGAATCTTTTTAGAACCGGGAGTTCCTGTTCATGGTAAGACCAACGGCTGGATGTGGGTCGGAGCTCCGGGATTTGGTGAAATTTCGATGAGGTACGGTTCGGGACCGGGCACAATTGAATCGCGACTTGCGAATAAAGGGGCGGGCATTTCGACTATTCACGAATTGCTGCATGTTGCGATTAGATCGATAAACGTTGAAAACTCTGAAGACTTGGCTTATGCAAGTGCGGCAGCGGCGTTGGCTGGTGATGTTTTTACACCAAGTGGAGACCAATTGCCGGGGTATCAGGCTTCGCAATATTGGGGAGAAAGACTAAATCAGGCTTGCGGATTTGCGTCTCCGATTACTAATAAGATGACAAACCATAAATTGTACAAGTGAAAATGGAGGACTGAATATGAAAATAATGCTTATAATTCTAATTCTCGGATCGTGGCTTCAATGTCAAAGCGTGGATGACGGCTGGAAAGGGATTAAGCCATTGCATACAACGGTGACAGAGGTTCAAAAGTTATTAGGCGAGCCGGAGATTGATAAATTCGGTTACTACCGTTACAAAAGCGACGAAGCATTTGTTCTTATTAATTTTTCCTCTGAACCATGTGAATCGAGTGATTACGGTCGCGGGAAATTTAATGTTCCAGAAGGTACAGTTTTGGACTACTTTGTCTCGCTACAATCGAGAACTCCAATTGCGAACTTAAAATTCAACCGAAACGACTATTTTCGCGATCTTAGCGGAGATGTACGAAATAGCGTGCTCTACGTAAATCACGACAGAAGTATAATAATCAGCGCTTCTAAGCAAGAGAGAGACGAATCTGCGGGCAGAATTTATTATTACCCACGAAAAGTTGACGTCGAGAAGTTCAAATGCGCCGAAAAAGATTAGTTTCGCTACTTCGTTGTTTGTGAAGCTTAAATTTTTACTTTTGAACCATGCTCTCACGTCCGCGACGCAGCAC
>JBOGOW010000750.1:0-1282 GCA_050748285.1 Pyrinomonadaceae bacterium | reverse complement strand
GCGTGAAACTGATGCATCAGGTCGTGAAAGGCGATATCGGCGGATCGGCGAACAGCATCGTCGCTCTTTACGCGAAAGAAGGGCCGGCGATGTCTTATTCCGGAATGGTGTTGATGCCCGACGGCACAGGCTACAAGAAGATCGATCTGCCGCAGCCTGAATTCACATGGAGCATGGAAGAACCGAAGGCCGTATTTTTTGCAAATGCCGACAACGACCGCGAACTCGAACTTTTTATCATTGGCGAATGTTACACCGGCATCGGTCCGACGGGCGCTCAGCCGTTTTATCGAACACGCGTTTATGACCGGAATGGCGCTGGATTCGCGCACATGGAATTAATAAGTGAGGAGATCGGAACCTTAAAGACCGCAGCCGCGATCCGCAGCCAGCTTCCAGCGATCATAAAACGAGCCGAAGCAAAATTTCAACCGATTGACGTTGATGCATTGAACAAAAAACTGGCTGACAGCAAAGCAGCGAAGACACCGCTTCAGATCGTTTCTATTCTCGTCGATCCTTTCAGCGAAATGCTTTCGCGTTCCGTATCGATCAAGGCCGATTCGGCTGAAGAACCTGCTTCGTTGAAGGTGATAGTAACCGACGACGGTTATGCGGACGATTCGGTCAGAGGAACGCAATACAAATTCGATCTATATAAAAACACCGACGGACATTGGCGGGTTTCGACTGCTTCAAAGGGTTGGCGGTGCCAACAGGGGCGCGGTCATCAGGATTATTCCTCAAAACTTTGTATTTAAGTCTGAGGTCTTTTCGTGTATTTTCGCGGACCGATTTCTTCTTAAAATTGGAAGCGCAATAATTTCGGTCAGGATACTTACTAACAAAATCGCCGAGGCAGTTTCGAAATAGCGAATAACCACGTGCTTTATTCACCTTTCACTGTTCGTTATTCGTTATTTCGGATCGGGTTTCCCCAATACGTAATCTGGTTTATCCCGGATTACGCTGGTAGAAAACATTTTGGCGTCCGCCCATCAAATCTTTAAGTTAGAAAAGAGCCAAGAGCTGCCAGCTTAGAGCTTTCAGCCGTTTTTCCGCCGAAAAGCCGCTGTTCCAAGGTTTACACGATAGTAGAATGTTCCAATGCGGAATCCGGGTTTATTGAATTACAAGGTTTCCTCGATCGATCTTCAATTCTTTGAGATCGCCCAATGCAGCAAGGGCGATCTTTTCCGTTTTGAAGAATTCTTGTGCAAGGCTTTGAATGTCGTCTGTGGTAACGGCGTCGATTTTTTCGAGAGTTTCTTCTATCGGAATC
>JBOGOW010000749.1:0-1285 GCA_050748285.1 Pyrinomonadaceae bacterium | reverse complement strand
CTGCTCGAAAGGTGATGGCCTATTTAAATGGCATCTTTCAAATCTCACAGCATTTAATCGTTTGAATATTTTTGTCAAAATTAATCTCCGAAACCGGCTCGATAAACTCTTCGATGACCCTCGCAGAAAAATACCCGTTTCATCTCAAGGGGTTCTTTTTTGAAACCACCAAAAAACATCCATTATCCCCAATAGATTTAATGGTTTTATCTGATAATCTAAACGTTTAGGACAGTATTGTTCAATGACCTACGAAAACGCCGTTGAGGCGGCGGAATTTATAAGATCGAAATACGCGGTTGAGGTCAAGACGGCGGTCGTGCTTGGCAGCGGTTTGGGCGCGTTTGCCGATGAACTTTCGAACGCTGTGAAGGTTCCGTATGAGCAGATCCCGCATTTTGCGCGTTCGACGGTCGAGGGTCATGCGGGGCAGCTTGTGCTTGGCGAACTTGGCGGAAAGCATATAGCTGTTCAGCAGGGGCGATTTCATTTTTACGAAGGCTACGAAATGGAACAAGTGATGTTTCCGATGCGTGCGTTTGGGCGAATTGGCATTGAAAATGTGATCCTGACGAACGCCGCCGGGAGCACGAATATGAATATGCGCCCCGGAAGTTTGATGCTGATAACGGACCACATAAACTGCATGGGCGTGAACCCTCTGCGCGGGAAAAATGACGAGCGTTTTGGTCCGCGGTTTCCGGATATGAGCGCGGTCTATGATCGGGAGTTTCAGATGATCGCCGATGAGGCGGCGAACGAAATCGCTCACGAACGTTTTGAGAAAGGCGTCGACGATATAGAAACAGATTTTCTAAAACGCGGCGTCTATTGCGCCCTTTCGGGGCCGACATACGAAACGCCTTCCGAAGTAAAAATGTATCGCGCACTCGGCGCCGACGCGGTCGGAATGTCAACGGTTCCCGAGGCGATAGCGGCGCGGCATCAGGGAATGAAAGTGCTCGGAATCTCGTGCATCACAAATCTCGCCGCCGGAATGACCGACGAACCGATCAACCATCAGGAAGTGATGGAAACCGGCGCCCGCGTTGCTGAGATTTTCACGGAATTGTTGCGAAGGGTAATTTCGCGTATTGGTTGAATTCGAACGAAAATTAGCCACGAATTTCACGAATGCCACGAATCAGAAAATCCATTTGTGATGTTATGAAAAGGACTCCTCCGGCAGCGAGTTTTGGTAAACTCGATGATTGACAAGAAGAAACATGGTCTCTTTTAAGGAGGAGTCCAATGACATTATACATCGGAGTGGATATACATCCAT
>JBOGOW010000748.1:0-1292 GCA_050748285.1 Pyrinomonadaceae bacterium | reverse complement strand
TCATAGCTGAGCTGTCGGGCAGGCAAGCCTGCCCGCACTGCTTTCGCGGCAAGCCGCTACGCTCAAAGTGGGGCTGAAAAA
Organism: Pyrinomonadaceae bacterium; assembly: GCA_050748285.1. Taxonomy (GTDB): domain Bacteria; phylum Acidobacteriota; class Blastocatellia; order Pyrinomonadales; family Pyrinomonadaceae; genus OLB17. The sequence goes on along the minus strand of JBOGOW010000748.1, from coordinate 1,211 downwards.
TATTGTCCGCTCCGCAGACTCAATATCGCAGAGCCGCAAAGCACGTTAAGAAATGAGCGGGTTTTTTTGTGTTTCGCTTACAATGTTATTGATGACATTGAGTGTTTCGATAGTGATACCGAACTGGAATGGGCGCGAACTTCTGGCTGATTATTTTGGCTCGGTGGTTGCGGCGGCGGCGGAGTTTCGCGCGAGACATGACGCCGAGGTCGAGGTGATCGTAGTTGACGACGCAAGCACGGACGATAGCCGCGATTGGGTGCGCGCGAATTACGGTAATCACGCGGTCGTTCGGCTCATAGAACTTGAAAACAACGTCGGTTTTTTGCGCGCTGTAAATAGAGGATTTCAGGAAGCGAAGAATGACGTTGTGTTTCTCTTAAATAACGATGTAAAAGCTGAGATTGGTTGCATTGCACCGCTTCTTCCACACTTTGCAGATAATTATGTATTTGCCGTTTGCTGCCATGCCGGTCGAATCGATTCTGACCGACTCGATGGCGGCGGGAAGCTCGGGTCGTTCGAACGCGGGTTTTGGCGCGTGTTTCTAAATTACGATGTGTTGAAGAGCGATGAATATTCCGAGCTGATCTCATTTTTTGGCAGCGGCGGTTACACGGCTTACGATCGGAAAAAACTTGAGCAGATCGGCGGATTCCAGGATTGCCTCGCCCCCATTTATTGGGAAGACGTCGAGATCTGTTATCGTGCCTGGAAACGCGGCTGGAAGGTGATTTACGAGCCTGATTCTCGCGTTGCGCATAAAGGCAGCGCAACTATGGGGAAACGAGCGAGGCGGCCTGAGATGGCGATAATTACAGAACGAAATCGCCTTCTAATGACTTGGATAAATCTGCACGACAAACGAATGTTTGCAAGCCATTTAGGCCGTTTGACATTGAAGCTAATTGGCTCGCTGATCTCGTTTCGGTGGAGTTATCTACGCAGTTTTGGCCGTGCATTGGGAAATCTTTCCAAAGTTAAGCAGGCACGAAGCATCGAACAAAAAGCGGCTGTTATCACCGATCGCGAACTGCATGAAAAGTTCGCCGAACTGCGGCAGCAGCCCGGCATTTATGTTTTGGAAAACGAAGACGCGGAGATCGCATTCGAAGAGTTGAAAAAAAAATCTAAAGATCAAGCGTGAAAATCAGGGATAATAAAATTGGGTCGATGACATTCGAGAAACAATTCCGCTTGATTTCCTATGC
>JBOGOW010000747.1:0-1296 GCA_050748285.1 Pyrinomonadaceae bacterium | reverse complement strand
ACTCGGCAGACGCCATCGTCGCCCCGTGAATTCCGTCGCGGCCGGTTTTCGCTCCAGCGTACAAAACCGGATTGCCGATGCCTTCCGCCTTGCCGAAAAATATTTGATCCTTTTTTACAATGCCGAGCGCGAATGCGTTCACCAGAGGATTTAAACTGTATGCCTCGTCAAAAACAACCTCGCCGCCAATGGTCGGAACGCCGAAACAATTTCCGTAATGGCCGATGCCTTCGACGCAGCCTTTCAGGATCGCGCGATTGCGACTCAGCGTTTTGGTTCGTTCAGTTGAGTGTATCGCCCTTGCTGACGCGCGGGCTTCCGCAATCGGGCCGAAACGCAGGCTGTTCATCGCCGCGATCGGGCGGGCGCCCATCGTAAACACGTCCCGCAAAATGCCGCCGACGCCCGTTGCCGCGCCTTGAAACGGTTCGATAAAACTCGGATGGTTGTGCGATTCGACCTTGAACGCAACGCACCAATCATCGCCGATGTCCACAACGCCGGCGTTCTCGCCCGGCGGCACTATCACGCGCGGTCCGCTCGTCGGCAGCCGTTTTAGATGAACGCGCGACGATTTATACGAACAATGCTCCGACCACATCACGCTGAAAACGCCAAGCTCAGTCAGGTTCGGCTCGCGTCCCATAATCGTTTTTATTTTTTCGTATTCGTCCGGCGTGAGGTTGTGCTGCGCGACGATCTCCGGCGTGATTACTGTTTCGTTCATCTTCGGTTCAAATCCTAAGCTAAAAACAAAACAGTCATTCTATCGTGTTAAAATGATGATGTCGATTCAGGAAACCGTTAGTGTCGGATTCACTAACCGTGCAATAATAAATTCGATTTAAACAAAGGAAAGTATGAAGTATTTGGCCCTACAAGACGCAATTGAACGCGACCCTGCGAAGGTTAGCGGGAAGTGGGTTTTTATCGGCACGCGGGTTCCAATAACCACGCTTTTTGAAAATCTGCGGGATGGCGCCACGGTTGACCAATTTCTCGAATGGTTTCCAGGTGTTAGACGCGAACACGTATTGGCTGTGCTCAATCACGAGATGGCACGATTAGATCAGCAAACAACTGCATGAAAATATCGTTTGCCAGGTATCAATCACTAGCACTTTCGTCGAAGTGTTTAGTCACTAGTCGTCTTGAACACGTTCCCATTTCTCGGGAAAATATGTTCGGGCTTTATTAATTAGAGATAGTATCGAAAGTTGTGGAAGAGGGTAAATAGAAAAAGTAGCGTATCCTTGTTTTTGATCAAAAAAAACAAACAGGCACGAAGCCTGAAGG
>JBOGOW010000746.1:0-1301 GCA_050748285.1 Pyrinomonadaceae bacterium | reverse complement strand
CTTTCGAATTCTCCGACATAGCTATATTTGTAGTTCTTATAGCGAAATACTCTCGTAAATTTTCCCGCTGATTAGACCAGCTCATGCTCATTCAAAAAAATAAAAGCGTTTTATTGTGAAATCTTTCTCCCTTATGACATAAACAATTGCTTTGCCTAAGGATGTTTCGCCGCCCTTCCTAGTAAGGTCCGCGTCCAGGCTTTTAGGTTGAAAATGGACGTAAACGTCGTCGTCGGATTTATGCAACTTGATAAAATAATTCTGCAAACTTCTTTTCGTTTCCGGAATTTCGGGCTGGTTGCGAAACGCCTCATATGCAACAATAAACGATTTAGCAACACCTCCATCGAGTTTCACTAGCAGTGGCAATGCCTCAATATCAACGTCTTGTTCTGTCATATCCCCGTTCGAGGAATTCATATTGTTGGACGATGGGCGGTAAAGACCATTAACGTCAAATACCGTGTTGCGATTGCCATTTTTGGAACGGTTTTCTGCGATAACATTTGCTGAATTTGATCTTTCGGAAATTGGCACACAAGAAGACAGAACCGAAATCATCAACACACCGCAAAGCAATGACCTTATGCTTTTCATCTCAAACACTCCTACTTAACGTCTTAAAACAACTATTCGTCCTCTCGGGCTTTCCCTGATTGAGGCAGGTATAAATTTGATGAACTTGCCACTCGGCGTACCGAGATAACCATAATTAGTTGTTCCTCTGCTCAGGCTCTTATTATTGTTGGCTATGCGATCATCTGGACTAAAGTTCTCGTCGTCATAATTTGGACCACTTTCTGCTCCGTGTGTATGGATATCTCCTACTTCTTGTGTACCAGATGGGCATAGACCAGTTTTCGATTCGTGTGCTTTCCCAATATTGGCCGGACCGGTAATCAGAGTACCGTTTTGTTTTCGGCAAATGACTGTCGCAATTTCCTTGTCAAGAGCAATCGATAGGGAGTTATAAACAGAAAGAAAAACCATTGCCACATGATCGATTGACTTATTTGGAGCACGTCTTTTCTTCTTTTTATTTTTATCCTTCGTTTGGGCAAAACTATTGGAAATCGCACTGGCATTACTTACTGCACTAGCGATTTGTTGCCACAACGGAAGTGTCTTTTCAGCGGTCGAAGCAAAGTTCTTTATTATTAAAGAAAAATCGGGTTTTGCTGCAAATAGTCCGGCAATTCCCGCGCCGATTCCGGTGCCTATGGCTATCCAGCCAAGAATCTTCGAGACTGTCGTAAGACCGAAAGCTCCGGCGACAGCCGACCCTGCCGCAGCACTTGCAC
>JBOGOW010000745.1:0-1306 GCA_050748285.1 Pyrinomonadaceae bacterium | reverse complement strand
GGTGGTCATCGCGTCGAAGGAATCCGCGAGGTTCACTATTTTTGCAATATACGGAATCTCACGGTCAAACAAGCCGTCGGGATAGCCGCGTCCGTCGAGGCGTTCGTGATGATATTTTGCCGCAAGCGGAACCGCCGAATACGGGTGATCTATCGGCGAGAGAATCTCAAAACCGACACGCGGATGCTTGTTCAATTCCGACGATTCCTTTGCGTTTATCCGATACGGAGCGTTGATGATCTTTCGTTCGACGGCAATCTTGCCGATGTCGTGCAGATAGCCGGAAACGGCGGCCCCTTCGACCTCGTGTTCATTCCAGCCAAGCTCTGCGGCGATGATCTCGGAATATTTTCCGACGCGAACCGAATGCCCTTCGGTGTATTTGTCCTTGCGGTCGATAGCGGCGGCGAATGCACGAACGGTGTCCTTGTAGGTCGTGCGAAGATTCTCATAGAGCTTGCGGTTTTCGTTCGCGTGCCGTTCAAGTTCGGCCATCATATTCCGCTGCGTTATCGCAACGCCGATATGACGTGCCATTGCACAGATGATCTCGCGGTCGTAGCTTGTAAAGGCTTCGCCCGACGCTTTTTTGCCTAGAAATACGCCGCCGACATTTTCTTCGCGGATGATGAGCGGAACGAAAAGTTCGAGACCTGATTTTTCAAAACTCTGATCGTAAACCTGAAAAAATGGAAGCACCTTTGCCTGTGCGATCTCTATCGGGTAAAGGCCGTTTGCGTTGAATTGGCGTTCGTCCTCGCCGCAAAGCGAAAGCGAGAGCGGAAAGTCTTCGCAAAATCCGCGAATGGCGAGCATGTTCAGTTCGTGTGCGAAACGCGAATACCGAGCCACGCCGCCACGCATTATTCCGATACTCCCAAGCAAAAGATGAAGCGAGGTTCGGATCGTCTCCTGAAAATTCTGCTTGTTCGAAACTTCCTGCCCGAGTTCGGCAAGTGCACCAAACGTATGCACAAGCCGGTTACGCTCCTCAGCAAGCCGTTTTAAGTCTGCGGTTTTGAAATCTTGTATCTTCAAATTCGTGCTGAGCGGGGGCAAGCCCGCCTTCCTGACTTGTCTTTTGTTTAGATTCTTTAGCTTACCCTATGAATCGGTAAACACTGGAACGCAGGCATCCTTGCCTGCCGTAAAGAGCGGGGGCAAGCCCGCCTTCCTGACTTGACTTGTATTTACATTCTTTCTCCATGCTTATCATCCTGAATGCTTCGGTAAAGTCAGGAACTACACCACACGCAGTCGGGAAGGCGGGCTTGCCCCCGCTCTTGACGATTGAATTTTCAGCCGC
>JBOGOW010000744.1:0-1313 GCA_050748285.1 Pyrinomonadaceae bacterium | reverse complement strand
CTTGGGGTTTAACAGACGACGGCGTCAAATATCATTCTTTGTTTACTTTTTATTTGTCCGCAGTTCGACAACGATGTAACCCGAGTCCGGAACGACATATACCGTGCCATTGGAATATGGCTCTTGCACAAACTCGGCTGCGGGAAGTACGGAACAGGAAATGTTCGATTCGCCGGTTGTTTCGCCCATCGCTTTCAGTTCGGCAGGAAACCAATCTTCAACACTTACGGCTGCAACGTCGGCTACGTTCGCACTGACTTTTGATGAAAATGATTCCGCGTCATTTTTCATCAGACGAAACACGGCAACCAAGCGGTCTTCCGATCCTGTCCCCTTAAAAACGCGCCAAACTACTTCATCCGGCTCGAATGGGACAATGATAATTGTGCGAAGTTCTTCGATATTGTCGTTCGTCGTCTTTGTCGGATCGGTCGAGTTTCCGATATTGGAGTTTGCATTCGGTGCAGACTGGATATTATCGTTCGAGTTGCGGTTCGAACTGCACGAAGATATAAAAATTGATCCGAAAATAACAACGAGAAAGATCGATCTTGAAAAGGTAAACATACGACGAAAATTAGATTGCCGATTATTTGCGATTATTGCAAGCGCAGGGGATCGCGACCTATGATGCAAACGTAATCGCCGCAGTTTGTCTGCGTATTTTATGAAACCACAAAAATGGATAAGGTAACAGATGCCGGCAAACGTGGCGCATATTTCGCATTGGCGGTTCTGTTTGCGATAAATACGCTGAACTTTTTTGACCGCCAAATACTCGGTGCGGTGGGCGAACCGATCCGTAAAGAGTTTGAACTTAGCGATGCATCGCTCGGCCTTCTTGGTACGGCGTTCACGCTGCTGTACGCGTTTGTCGGCATTCCGCTCGGCGCTCTTGCTGACAAGATCGGACGCAAGGGATTGCTTTCAGCGGGCGTATTTGCGTGGAGCATTCTCACGGCCGCCTCCGGCATTGCACAAAATTTTTGGCATATTTTTGCGTTGCGACTCGGGGTCGGGGTCGGCGAGGCAACTTGTGCTCCGGCCGCTTCCTCGCTTATCGGCGACCTTTTTCCGGCAAGTTGGCGTGCGAAAGCGATGGCACTATTTATGCTCGGGCTGCCGGTCGGGGTCGCATTGAGTTTTGCAGTAAGCGGAACCGTCGCAAAACAATACGGCTGGCGATCCGCTTTTTTTGTCGCCGGAATTCCGGGTATTTTATGTGCGATTGCCGTATTGTTTATTCGCGAGCCAAAACGCGGCGCCGCCGAATCGCACAAAATAGGCGCGCAAAAACGCGAAGGTTCGGCATA
>JBOGOW010000743.1:0-1322 GCA_050748285.1 Pyrinomonadaceae bacterium | reverse complement strand
CACGATTAGTGCATGTTCGGTCACGCGAAGAAATAAAAGCGGCCGAGGAAATCGCACGAAGAAACCGGTGCGAAGATTTTGCGGAATTCAAACCATTCTTCGACACAGTTCAATCTGATCTCGATGTCGGTGTAAGGCAAACTCTCAAATATAAAGATGATGCTGAGATCAGAAAAGGTGACCTTTTTATAGTCGACGGGCAGACGGCATTAGTCGCCGAGGCTGGCGAGCCTTTTGTGACCAACTTCGACCGGGAAGATCGAAGACTAAGGGTGATTTATGCTAACGGCACTGAAAGCGATCTGCTTGCACGTTCACTGATGCGAGCCCTAAATAGAGATAAAGCAAGTCGTCGCATTATCGAGCCAAGTCTCGGCCCTCTATTTGCGGGCATTGAAGAAGAAGGCGACTTAGCAACCGGCTATATTTACGTTGTTAGAAGTAAATCCGAACATCCTTTCATCGCCGAAAATCGATCAGTCGTCCACAAGATCGGTGTGACCGGGGGCGACGTGAAGAGTCGGCTCGCTAATGCGAAAAATGACTCGACGTATTTGCTGGCCGATGTGGAGTTAGTTGCGACCTTCAAACTCGCAAACATAAATGCGAAGCGTCTGGAAGCTTTGATTCACAAGTTCTTCGCCGGTGCACGCCTAGTTCTGAAAATAAAAGATCGTTTTGGAGTCGATGTCGAATCCCGGGAATGGTTCCTTCTTCCGCTAACGGTTATTGAGGAAGCGATCGAGAAAATTACAGAGGGTAGTATCGGAAATTTTCGATACGATTCAGAAAATGCTCGGCTAATTGCTGTTTGAGGTACATTGGCATGTAAAACGCTCTCATAAAGCAATTACAAGGCGGGTCAACATTACGCCACTGGTGCACAAACGCACCAGTTTTGGAACATTTCTTCACCAGTCGGTCGACATTCATTCTTATCCCAGTCAGTCCGTCAAGAATGTGAAGCCGCGATATCAGCGTCTCCCCACTCACCGACGCAAGAAACCGGCGTCCAGCCAATCCTTTGCAACAAAGTTCCCTAACTCACGGATGTTATTCCTACTCAGGGTCAATACTGAGGTTTGAGACCGCTCACGTCTGCATAAACACCGATGCTTCTCGAAGGCACACGTCATGAATAAGTTTTAGGTACGCATTTTGCCTATTCTTCTTCACCTAGTAAGAAGAAATGCAGTAAGTCGAGACGCTAGAACTTTTTTGTTTACATTTACAGTTTTCAAGGTGGGCGGTTTCAAGGTTCAAGTGCAACCGAGGGTAGTTTAACAGACCAGAAGGCATTAAAGTCAAAAGCACCTTTTGGA
>JBOGOW010000742.1:0-1327 GCA_050748285.1 Pyrinomonadaceae bacterium | reverse complement strand
AGCCTGAGCCGTAAGAAACGATCGACCGTTCTTCAGGGAAATGGACGATGTATTTGTCCTTCGGATCGGGCGAGCACGGCCACGCAACATCGGCCTGACCATCCGCAAGCGGCATACCGACCGAGTGCAGGCAATGTACGAATTCGCCGTCGCCAAGCGCGTCGAGCGCCTTTTGACCCATTCGCGTCATTATTTTCATATTGACCGCAACATACGGCGAATCGGAAACCTGGACGCCGAATTGCGAGATCGGCGACCCAAGTGGGCCCATGCAAAACGGGATGACATACATCGTTCGTCCACGCATCGAGCCGCGCATTTTCGGCGTCAAGATCTCTTTCATCTCTGCCGGAGCCATCCAGTTATTCGTCGGTCCCGCGTCGCCTTTTGCACGCGAGCAAATATATGTGCGGTCTTCGACACGCGCGACATCCGACGGATGCGAACGCGCCAAAAAGCTGTTCGGGCGCGTTTCGGCGTTTAGTTTGATAAACGTGCCCGCATCGACCATTTCCTGGCAAAGCCGATCATATTCTTCCTGCGAGCCGTCGCAGAGATAAACCTCGTTGGGTTCACATAGCTCGGCCATGTCGGTAACCCAACGTTTAAGTTCTGTGTTCTTAATGTTTTCGGGAATAGTGTAATTCGCCATATTTTTCGGTAATAACTGATTTTAGAAATAATTAAATGCACAATTCGCGCCAATTCGTTGAAAGTATTGAAGAATTTTAACACAAGTTGCCCCAATACATTAATTTTGCACAAACATTTCAACCGGCAAATTCAAAAACCGGTGTTTCGACCATCCGCTTGGGTTTAGTTTGTCCCCAAACAGTCTGCTGAAGCCTTTCGACCGTTTCAGGTGCGAATAATTGCTCGCCGGTTTGTTCGCATACTCGTGCCGGTACGTTTTCAATAATGTAAAATCGCCCTCTGGATTCCAGCGTATATGTTACCTTTGCTTCCTTAAATGTTTCGTTATTCATATTGCATGCCCGCTTTACTGCTTTCTTATTTTATGATCGATCCATAATTCCGGATCGGGTTCGTAAATCGTGATAATTTTGAGAATATTCCGCGACGGATAACTGCATTGAATATGCAGTGGTCGTCTTTCCGATGAGAATCCTGAGATCAAACAGCTTGGACCATATTTATCATCTGGATAATCTTCGATTATTTCGCTTTTCTCAATTGCTTCACGTAGTTCCTGAACACTTATGTGGCGGTCGATGCTTTGATCGACTGCATGGATCGAATATTCAAACACTCCATTTGCAATCTTTTCCCTTATTTCATCGATCATCCACATTTGATTATACTACTG
>JBOGOW010000741.1:0-1331 GCA_050748285.1 Pyrinomonadaceae bacterium | reverse complement strand
GTCGTGCTCTCGCCACAATTGATCAAGGCGATTGAAGAAACTCATGCGAAAGGCGAACAGACAATGATACTGCTTAACCGACGCGGCTTTTCATCGTTCGTGCTTTGCCGCACGTGCGGCGAGACGCTTCGGTGTAAAAATTGCGACATCACGCTCACATTTCACCGCCGCGAAGACCGCATCGTCTGCCATTACTGCAATTACAACACCGCTACTCCGAAGCAGTGTCCATTCTGCGAGAGCGACTTTCTATACTTCGTCGGGCAAGGCACCGAACAGGTCGAAGATGTTTTGAAAAAACGTTTTTCGAACCTTCGCATCGCTCGCATCGACCGCGACACGATCAGCCGAAAAGGCGAGATGTCGAAAATCCTGAACGCCTTCGACCGCGGCGAGATCGATATGCTCGTCGGGACGCAGATGATCGCGAAGGGACATGATTTTCACAACGTAACGCTCGTCGGAGTAGTCTCGGTCGATGCCGGTTTGGGAATGCCCGACCTGCGTTCCGCCGAACGCACGTTTCAACTGCTGACGCAGGTTGCCGGTCGCGCGGGGCGAGGCAATTTGCCCGGCAAGGTTTTGATCCAAACCTATTACCCCGAACACTACGCGCTCCGTCACGCGGTCGAGCAGGATTTCGAGGGCTTCTATGAGGAAGAAGTTCGCTATCGGCAGCGGCTCGGCTATCCGCCTTTCTATGTGCTTGCTTCGATTATGTTCGTTCACCGCGATCTGAAATATGCTGCGAAATCGGCACGCGTTTTTCGCGACGCTCTTGATCGCGCAAATGACGATAAAACCTTGCGCATCCTAGGCCCGGCACAGGCTTCGATCGCTCGAATAAAAAACAAATACCGCCAACAGATAATCGTAAAAGCCGAAAACCGCAAACACCTCCGCACAGCGATCGACAACGCCCTGGCCGAAGCCGAAACCCACGGCTCCGACCGCCGCATCATCCGCATCGAGATCGACCCGGTGAATCTCATGTGAAGTTATTCGGTCAGAATGTACGGTTTCGCTCATATTTTGTTGACTCCATTCAGCGTTGTAATTAGCGACTTTGCGCAAATATCGGCAGTGAGAGCATTCGATACAGCAAATTGATAAAATTTTGCCACAACTAAATCTTCAAAATCAAGCGGCAATACATTCTCAGCATGCGGCAAAATATTCTCCGCAGTTGCGAAACCCTTTTCCGCACGCGCCAAAACATTTTCCGCAGTTGCGAAAGTCTTTTCCGCACACACCGAATCATTCTCCACAGTTGCGGGAACCTTTTCCGCAAGAGGCAAAACATTCTCCGCAGTTGCACAAGCCCGCACGTA
>JBOGOW010000740.1:0-1336 GCA_050748285.1 Pyrinomonadaceae bacterium | reverse complement strand
AATATATGGTGCATCCCTGATCGGGGATTACACAGCAAATCACCCGTCAAATCCTTTTGTGAACGGCCCATTGAATCCGTTTGGAAATCCGTATCCCGGTGTTCGCCCATTTCCAATTCCGACATCCGCGTCTAAGCCTTACTGCCAGCCGGTGCCAAGAGCGATTCCTTTTCCAAGAGCCAGTCCGATGACTCGAAGCACCCCGGTTCCCGATGACCGACCTGATCGAAGATTTGTTTGTCAATTGATTTATAGTGACGGAATTCTTTGTCATTACTATTGCACGAATTCTTCTGGACAAGGTTATCCGCTTGGAATCCATGTCGGCACATACGGTGGTAATTGTCCTGCTGTTATTGTTCGTTGATGTTGTTATGAAAAACAGAAGATTAGTTGGAAAATGTATTTGCTCGTATTTGAACAAGTTTGCAATGGACTCGTCTCGACCGGTTGAATATGATGAAGAATATAATAAATTTTCCATAGCCTTAACCGAATCCCAAAAAGTCGAAATAAATTTTTGCTTTGTCTGCGGAGGAAAAGAAATACGCCCTTTGAAGGAAAAGAATGACGACGAGTGTCTGTGCAATTCAGTTTTTGAATGGGCTAAAGTTGCATCATACCCAGTAAAGTATAATGTAAAGTTTGAAGAGTATTATTTGGTCGGAGACAATAAATCCCTAACCATAATTTATTTCTGCCCGATTTGCAGAGGACAAATGCCAAGATCAAAGAGGGGTGATTTTTTTACAATTCCGTCAGAAGAAGAGATGAATGAAATCACAGCTAACTTGATCGGTGCTAAGGAAATCGGAGACTACCTCAGAATATTGGGAACGCCTGATGAAGAATTTGGCACAGTTATCGGAGATGAAGTTCTAAGCACAATTTATTGTCAAAAAAATATCCAACGCACACTCGTCTTCAAATCAGTGGGGGAAACATTGGACTTGTCTATTCAAGAGGATAAAAACGGGAAAATAACCTATTTCTTTGCAGGAAAACCGAAAGAAGCTGACCGATGATGTGAGCCAGAACATTAGAACGATTACGACACATCGAATCGGCTGATAAAGACGACAGACGCCATCGGTGCGATCACGCAGTTTGAATACAACAAGCGGTCGCAGACGACAAAAGTGAAAGATGCGCTGAATCAGGAATTCGTCTTCACCTACGACCCGCTTGGACGGGTGTTGAGCCAGACGTGGGCCGGGACGACGATGAGCTTTGTTTATGACGCCGTTGGAAACCGGACAAAACGCACCGATTACATGGGCCGCAAAACGCATTACGAATACGACATTTTGAATCGCCTAACCAAGATCAAATACGG
>JBOGOW010000739.1:0-1344 GCA_050748285.1 Pyrinomonadaceae bacterium | reverse complement strand
GACCTAAAGCGGGTGAAATACGGTGGATGACACTACTTTTCATCAGTCAAAACAATACGAGTTTTGCGTTTCGAACATCAATAAAGCATTATAATCGTTTGCCTTGAATGCCAACAGCTTGGCAAACAGGTTTCGAGAAGAAACGCGAGGGTATGAACGAGCGTGCAAAAATGCAGAAGCCCGCGCGTAAGCAAGGGCGATACGCGCCTGCACGGGGCGGAACGCTCTCGCGTATCCAGCACAAACTTGGGCAATGAGAAAGCCCTTACTTACGTGCGGGCTACTGACACGTGTTACGCGAGCCTACGGGCAGAAACGTGAGTGTGAACGAGCGTGCAGAAATACGGAAGCCCGCGCGTAAGCAAGGGCGATATGCGCCTGCACGTGGCGGAACAACCTCACAAACCCAGCACCCACTTTAGCAATGAGAAAGCCCTTACTTATGTGCGGGCGGCGAAGCGGGAGACACTATGATCACGACAGAAAAGATACGCAATATCGCTATTATTGCACACGTTGACCACGGGAAGACGACGTTGGTTGACGCGATGCTGGCGCAGTCGGGCACGCACCGCGACAACGAGACGGTAGTTGACCGCGTTATGGATTCGATGGATTTGGAACGTGAACGCGGCATCACGATCATGGCGAAAAATACTTCCGTAAGGTATGGCGAGTTTAAGATCAACATCCTCGACACGCCCGGCCACGCCGATTTCGGCGGCGAAGTTGAACGCGTTTTGAAAATGGTCGATGGCATCGTTTTGCTTGTCGATGCCGCCGAAGGCTGTCTGCCGCAGACTCGTTTTGTTTTGCGAAAAGCCTTGGAGTTAAAACTTCCCGCCATCGCGCTTGTCAATAAGATCGATCGCCAGGACGCGCGACCCGAAGAAGTTGTTGACGAAATTTACGACCTGTTTATCGATCTAGGTGCAAACGACCAGCAGATCGAATTTCCGATTCTATATTCGATTTCGCGCGACGGAGTTGCAAAAAAAGACCTCGCAGATGATGGCAAAAATCTGAAACCGCTCTTCGATCAGATCATAGAATCGATTCCAGCACCGCACGCTCTGCGCGAAGATTCGCTCCAACTGCTGGTCGCAAATATCGATTATAATCCGTTCGTCGGACGCCTTGCGATCGGACGCATCTTTTCCGGCGAGATCGCAAAAAATCAAGAGGTCGCCGTTTCAAAACGCGATGGCTCGCTGGTGAAAACGCGCGTAAAAGAACTTTTCGTTTTCGAGGGCCTCGAACGTGCAAATATTGAAAATGCCGGCACTGGCGAGATAGTCGCGCTTGCCGGATTTGACGACGTCGAGATCGGCGAAACGATAACAC
>JBOGOW010000738.1:0-1347 GCA_050748285.1 Pyrinomonadaceae bacterium | reverse complement strand
TTTCCAATTCAAGGTAAACGGGTCTTGAAGCTGAAGATTATTCAAATCCTGCCAATAGCGCATCCGCTGGGCTTCCTGCCTTGCCAGATCGCAGTGTTTCTTGTCGGTTTCAAATGTGCACTTGCCTATCAATCCACGCTGCGATTTCAAAGGTCGCTGGTAGAAAATAATATTCTTGATCTCTCCTTTCAGTTTGTCTGAAAGAAGATGGGGATGAAATTCTTTCTGGGCCTCCCAAATTTGCTCGTATTCATTCTCGGACATAGAGCGGTGTGTAAAATGCTTCCTCTTCTTGTCTTTGGTACTAAGCAATTCGCCGATAGTGCGATAACCGTTTGATTCCAGTTCTTCGCGAATTTTTGCGATGCCGCCGAGCACAACGCCGTCTTCTTTTGCCGTTCCCGATTTTCTATTGCTCAAAAAACCGCGGCGTTTCGAAAGATGATAAAGAGCGCGGCCCACCTCGAATGGTTCTAGTTTGTGATCCAGCGAGTGAACCCGTGCCGAAAAAGGATCTCCCAGTTGCTGAAACACTTCTGCCGAATTAGCAGAATTGATTTCGGGCAAAAGTCCGTTTTGAGACAAAAGATCGCGAAGCTCGTTTCGCCGCATTGCTTTTCGCATCACAAGCCGCCGCTGGCCGCGAGAAGTTCTGCGCTTAAAGTTTTTCGGCGCGTTTGTCTTGTCCTCGGTTGTGGCAGGGAAAATTCTAACGCCTCGGTCTATTATTCGGGCGTTGATAATTAAACCGTCGGCATCACGTAGTATTTTGCCGACTTCGTTACACTCAAATCTAATGAGTACCCAACCGATAGATGTGACACCAAGATCGAGGCCAAGGACGTGTTTGAAAAAGGGCATGGGGAAACCTCCCGGGGAAGAAACTAATTTCTTCTTGAATTTTTAGTTCGATTAATATAACATATTCACTGTTTAGTAGATAAGAGAATACGTTGCTTCTTATAACAAGAAGAATTTCGTAGGATAACCGTTTACGGTAAACCCCGCCCGCGTGTGAATACACCCGGGCATTTTTTTGCGATGACAGCACGCGATGATGAATGCAATTTGACGTTTGTTAATGAATGCCGTTGCGGGGTGCGGTGATGGGATACAGTGAGTGTTTGCGGTGAACGGACGCGTCGGGGATTGGTCACTGGAAAAAAAAGGCGCGTATTTAGAGCCGCAAAACTCATATTTAAGTGCAGAAATTGCCGTTTTATCTTCAATTGTAACCGTTTTATTCGCCGATCCGCCGGTATTTACGGCGTGAAAATGCAAAAAAAAATGCAGAAGCCCGCACGAAGTGAGGGCGAAATCATGAAACTCACCAATTCGCCCTTACTT
>JBOGOW010000737.1:0-1381 GCA_050748285.1 Pyrinomonadaceae bacterium | reverse complement strand
CCCAAAGCGAATTGCGGCTTCGAGGACATCGGTGTTTATATCTTTTAGAGCTTTGAACCTGATGCAATAGCCGGTCACGCTCGCTTTGCCTAAGGTTTTGGCGTATGTCTCGGCCAGGTATTTCTTGTCTTCGATACCGAGGATATAGACAGAGATCCCGGTTTTGTTTGCGCTCAAACCAATTTGATAAAATTCTCTGGTTGTCCCATCAGCATATTTTATGGTGTGAAATCCATATCCAATATTAGGATTAGAAACAATTTTGCCTTTGTCGTCTCTGCCATCGAGGAACCATAATTTAGCTTCCGGTTTTAGCTCCACTATCATGTCGTGCAACGCCTGCATATCGCTGCGTTTTGGTTCAGGCTGGCCGGCGATGTATTCGTCGATCTGTACTTGTATGCTGGATTTTTCCATTCCGATTTGTTTGAGGCTGCTTCAGCAGTCTTTCGCGTTAGCGGCGTAGCCCCGTCGTTTACGGCGGGGTCAAGTTGTCTAATAATTAGACAGGGCGTTTTAACGTCCTTACCCTCGCTGGCTTAAGCCGCTGGATCATTAAGCCCGTTAAAACGGGCTGTCAATTCGTTTCGCTTCTACCCCGCCGTGAACGACGGGGCTATGTGCCCTTCGGGAACAGCAGCATCCCTTTTACTTTTGGGGCTTTGCGTTGAGAAAGTCGTTGATCATCGGGACGAGGATGGCCATACGCGACATCAGTGTGACGTGGGTTGTGTCGGGTATGATGGCCAGTCGCGATGTGGAACGCGGGCTCATATCTCCGTGGATGTTGCCGCCGCCCTTGAGGCGATACATTTCGGCGATGTGTTCGATCCGAACGCCGTCGACGTCGCCGTGAATGAAGAACATCGGAGATTTCGTCGCCTTGAATTTGTCGGCACCAAAATCGTATGGTTTCAAAGCCGCGGCTTTGATGTGATTGAAAAAATCGGAGAATGACTTCGGTATAGGGTTTAGTTTTTCACGCTCGGTTTCGGCGGGCGTGCCTTTGAACATATCCGCCGAGAATGTCAGCCACGCGTCGTTCCCTTCCTTGACCCATCCGTCGCGCCTAATAGGTGCTGAAATACTGACAACCTTTCGCACCTTTTCAGGATGGCGGATCGCACACATCATCGCAGTACCGGCTCCCAAGCTGTAACCCACGATGTCCGCGTTCGGGACCTTAAGATAATCCATCAACCCCGCCACATCGTCCGATAGGTTTTCGTAAGTAATATCGCGCTTGATGTCGCCCGTCCGACCGTGACCCTGCATCTCGACGGCGATCACTTTCCGCGTTTTAGCGAGTTCGTTTATCCAATCGTTCCAGTCGCCCGAGATCGCCATAAACGCCCCGTGCAGCAACACCACAGGCTCGCCG
>JBOGOW010000736.1:0-1400 GCA_050748285.1 Pyrinomonadaceae bacterium | reverse complement strand
ACGTCAGGCTTCTTTACTGAAACCGCAAATCACATAGGAGAACCGCGCCCAACCTCAGAAAATGAGGCGAAAACGCAAGATTGATGCAAAATTCAATCAATAAAAAGCTAAGTAAATGACCGCAAAACAAGATAAAAATGACAGTCAATACAAAACCAACAACCCGGTTTTCAAAAAATCTCGAAATAGTCTTTGCCAAAACTAAAATCCAGTATTTCAAAGGACTCTATCACTATTAATACATTAAACCAATCTGCCGCGCATCTGGGTTGTCGCTTCAACGAGCATCCCGCGCAAGGGTTGGCTGGATACCTTTTAGGAACGAATATTGGACCATATATACCTTCCCTTAGGCACCGACAACCATCGACTGGATTCGAGGGTTCATCCTCGCAATCAGATTCCGCAAAAGAAGACTGACAGGTTACATACCTTTTCGGTGCGTTAAATACAGAGGAAAAGAATATACAGACGGGGCTTCTATTTTGGTTCTGCCGTCTTTACCATCACTCGGGAATTGAATGTCCGGGAAGAAGCTTTGTCCGTGGTTTTTCGCGTGTTCAATCGGGCGGGACAATGCAAAAAGGGGAATATTGCTATGCAAAAGTGTAGAAAATGCGAGCGGGAATTCGATTCTGGCAGGTGGTTCTGCAACGCGGATGGGGAGCTTCTCAAATCGGACCACCTGCTAATGGGCCGGTACGTAATAAAAAGACGCGTTGGTAGCGGAGCCATGGGGTTCGTTTACCTCGCCGAGCACCGCACCCTGGGCACTATGTTTGCGATCAAGGTTCTTCGCCCGGATCCCGATACCTCACTATCGCTGGCCCGGCAGCGTTTTGAGCGGGAAGCACAAGTGATCGCGGGGCTCGATCACGAGAACATTATCCGGGTGATCGATCTCGACTTTGAAAATGACTATGGCTTCTTTGTGATGGACTTCCTTTGCGGGAGTACGCTGCAACAAAGGATCGCTGATTCGAGCGCCCTAACGCTGGAATTTATCGCCGACATGACTGCCCAGATCTGCTCCGCTATCGGATACGCCCATCAGAGAGGCATCATCCACCGTGACCTCAAGCCCGCAAATATTTTCATCGTTGAAAATGTTGAGGAGAAAGCCAAGGTGAAGGTGCTGGATTTTGGGCTTTTGAAGATCCTTGGTCCGCAACAATTGTCCGGCACGCAGAGCGGTTCAATACTCGGCACCCCCTACTATATGTCTCCCGAGCAGTGGGATGCCAGGGAGGATATTGACAGCAGGGCCGATGTCTACTCGCTGGGGGTGATCTTGTATGAAATGCTTTCGGGAAGAGTTCCTTTCGAGGCTAAAAACATACTCGAATTATCTCGAATGCACAAGGAGGAGGAGCCTCGCCCGCTGGCAGACAGCGGTCGAC
>JBOGOW010000735.1:0-1401 GCA_050748285.1 Pyrinomonadaceae bacterium | reverse complement strand
CCGATATTTCGAGCGCCGGCTTTTTGCCGAACTCGAAAAACAAGGTTTCCATTACCGCGAATTGAACGAATCCGGCGCCGGCACGATCCACTACGATGTTGACAGCATCGAGAAAAATACGAACCTCCGCGATTGGGTTCCGGAATGGTGTTTTCCTTTTATCTTCTGGGCAGCAAACCGCGTCGGCGGCCGCGTCTCAAGCAGACTGGATTGGTTTGCCGGCAAAGGCGTCGGCGTAGCCGATAATACGACGCCGAAGACCATAGGTAATTTGAAAGACGAATCCGGTACGCCGCTTTCCGATCACGACGCGATCACGCTCGATTTCTTATTGCAGAAGCCCGCACGTAAGTAAGGACGATTTCCTTTTGCAGAAGCCCGCACGAAGTAAGGGCCGTATCGAGATGCGCCCGTGGGCACGCTCGTTCACACTCGCCTTTCTGTCAGTAATTTGATTCGCACACCGTTTGAAGTTCCGTATATTGGCGGCCGCTCGTGTTAATCTGCGACTCGATATCGCCCTTGCTCACGCGCGGGCTTTTGCAATTCGCAGGCTCGTAAACACTCGCGTTTCTGCACGTGTAGCGCGAATGAGCGACCGTGTATCGCCCTTACTTACGTGCGGGCTTCTGCAACGCGGTCGGAACCGCCTGTGTCAGCGGGTGGCGATTCATGCGAAAGCCAGCTCGTAAGCAAGGGCGATACAATACACTCGCATCACGACGCTGCCCGAACTCCCGATACCGCCCTTACTTACGTGCGGGCTTCTGCAAGCAAGTAAAGGCAATGCATGCAAACCCAAAACAAGAAAGCCGCCTAAAGGCGAAACTCCAAACTGAGCGGCATCCAACTTTTGATTTACGCCGACCCTGCGGTAAAATCCAAAGACAGTAATTTGGACTGTTCTTTTCAAAATGTCATTAAGAAACTTATTTATTTTTTTGATCTTAGCCGCGTCGATGCTTGCCGTTTCGTGCGGTATGAATTCGGTTACAAGAGAAGAACTCGAAGCCGTCAGGCCCGGAAACATCGTGACCTATCGTTACCGTAAAGTTGACAAAGAATGGTTTTACGCGGATAAAATCACTCGCGTCGAAGACAATACGATCTATTACAACGCGAGCAAAAACGAATCGACCAAAGGCACCGATTCGCGTCTAAAGGATTTTGATACTACACAAGAGCTTTCGATGAAAAAAGATGACCTCGTAAAATACACAACCGAGCAGGGCGAGGAAAAGAAAAAGATAATCTGGATCGAGTAGCACGAACGCCCGCGAACCGCTTATACTAATTTTATGGAAGTAGCTTTTTGCCAAACGCTCAGCTTCAATGCTGATACATTCGAATTCGAACCGGTCGCAAACGAGAACGGGAATGCGACGATAATAAAGTTTGCGG
>JBOGOW010000734.1:0-1405 GCA_050748285.1 Pyrinomonadaceae bacterium | reverse complement strand
AAATAATGAAATTGGGCATGAATCACCCGATGGGACCGCTGACGCTCGCCGATTTTATCGGCCTCGATGTTTGCCTGGCAATAATGAATGTTTTGCAGGAAGGTCTCGGCGATCCGAAATATCGGCCTTGCCAGCTTTTGAAGAAATACGTCGATGCAGGTTGGCTTGGGCGAAAAAGTGGGAAGGGGTTTTACGACTATCAATAGGAGAAAAGAATCTTCGATTTATTCGTGAATTCTTGGTAGCTTTTTTTGACCCTAAAACCTAAACCAAATCATGCCCACACACGTATTAACTAAACGATCCGATATTTTTTTGGAATATTTTATGCGAAAAATCACAGCTTTCCTTTTTACAACATTCTTTGCCTCCGTTGTTTTTGCACAGGTAAAGGTCGCTCCGTTGAATATCAAAGAACGAACGCTTCCGAATGGAATGAAGGTCGTTGCAGTTCAAGATTCGACGAGTCCGACGGTTTCGATCCATGTCTGGTATGACGTGGGCGGAAAAAACGATCCGCCCGGTCGTTCGGGCTTTGCACATATGTTTGAGCACATGATGTTCAAAGCGACGAAGAATATGCCGGACGAAAAAATGGATCGACTGACCGAAGACGTTGGCGGATTTAACAATGCCTCCACGTGGCCGGATTTTACGAATTACTACGAGGTTGTTCCGTCAAATCATCTCGAACGGCTGCTATGGGCGGAAGCGGACAGAATGGTCAACCTGAATGTTGACGAAAAAAATTTTGCTTCGGAACGCGATGTTGTTAAGGAAGAGTATCGCCAAAGCGTGCTTGCACCGCCATACGGAAAACTTTTTTGGCTGCTTGACGACGTTACTTTTCAAAAGCATCCGTATCGTCGCGGCGTGATCGGCGATCTCGATCAACTGGGCGCGGCAACACGGGCCGATGCCGAAAAGTTTTATCACGATTATTATCGCCCCGATAATGCAGTTTTGATCGTCGTCGGTGATTTCGAACAGAAACAGCTTGATGGCTGGGTCGATAAGTATTTCGGTAAAATTTCAAAGCCTTCCGGCGAAATAAAGCGCGTAACCGAGGTCGAACCGGAGTGGACAACTGAACGCCGCGTTACGGAATTCGGCCCGCGTGTCCCGTTTCCGGCAACGGCGATAGTTTACCGCGCACCGAAAACTTCGAACGCCGATATTCCGGCGCTGAGAATTGCAGCCTCGATCCTTTCCGGCGGTGAAAGCTCACGAATGTATCTCTCAATGATCCGAGACCAGCAGATCGCACAGCAGGCGAATCTTGATCTCGAACTAAATACCGAAGGCGGCAGAATGTCGCTGATCGGGATCGGTTCGGAAAAAGGCACCTCCGAGAATTTGGAAAAGGCTTTGCTTGCCGAACTAAAGAAAATTCAGGACACAGGCG
>JBOGOW010000733.1:0-1414 GCA_050748285.1 Pyrinomonadaceae bacterium | reverse complement strand
TCGGGTACGCGAAACCGGTAATTTCAAGGTTTACACAGATCCGTTCAGCGTCCCCGTATTAACGGATCAGGTGGTCGAAGCGTTTGCCGATGACAACGTAGGCAACCGCTCGAGCCCGATTCGCGTTATCGTGCCGAGACTCGGCCCCGGCAATTAGAAAGAGTCCGATTTGGCGGTCTAAAGCAGGGCTGAACGAAAATTCCGCCCTGCTTTCTTTCTTAGCTGCGGCAGTAGCCTTCGCTGCCTTTTGTGATTACAACGCAGTTTTTCTCACCTTTTAGCCATTTCATGCCGGTTTCCTCTGCGGTCGCGGCTTTGATGGTTTCGGTTTTGCCGTTTCGGGTGAATTCGATCACATCGCCTTTCGCGGTTCCTTCGAATTTCTTTGAACCGTCGAGGTTTTTGATCTCGATGTCGTATTTATCACCCTTTTTCTCGACCTTGAGATAGGTTCCCTCAACGCCCGGCCATTGGCCGACCAAAGATTCGACCTTGCTTACGGGTTTTGTTTCCATTGCCGGCGAAGTCGTCGGACTGACGGCCGGTGACTGCGAAGGCGACGTCAAAGGGCTTGCCGCCGGGACGTTTGTTCCCGGTTTTGCCTGTTCTGCGGGTGTGCAGGCACCGAGTATGGCGATTGCAGCAACTAAAAATGACGCTAACATTAATGATCTTCTCATTGTTTTTAATTTACCTCTATTCTGGCGATCTCGCGGTTCTTTCCAGACGGGCCGATGCCAATTCCCATCCCCGCTTTAATAAAACACAGCCTGATGTTTACGCAATTACAGGCCGAAGATCTGATCAAACTTCGATCGAAAATACGGCCATCATTTTACATAAAGCAACACTGCGACATAAGAACGAGCGGGAAAATAATACTTGCAGGAAATTTTAAGGTTTCAATGCGAAAGCTACTGCATTTAGCCTTCGGAGTAATCAAAAATAATTGCCATTCGACTCAAATCCGGCTCCTTTCTTTTGATTTTTTTAAGACAGTATCTTATCCCGATTATAGACAAGTGCGGACTACTGACACGAGCAGGCTGCGATACCGACGAAGACTGGTGCTTTGTAAGCTAAATTATTCGAACGCTTTTTTGTTTCATTCGTGTCGTGCGCGCGGTTTCAGTCCGCTGTAAAAACCTGAACCGCGAATTCACATGAAATAACACAAAAAAATTCAATAACTAAAGGGCGGTTCTAAAAATTCACACAGCTTACTTTTTGATCTTCGCGGCTTTGCGTAAAAATGTCACCACGCCCGTTATTATTCAACATCGTATCTTTGGAACTGCCCATAAGCCAACGCTCATTTATCCCGGATTACGTATTGGAAAATGATACTGATTTTTTATGGATCGGCTTTTCCCAAATAACGAATAGTTGATAGTGAAAAGCGAATAGCGGAGAC
>JBOGOW010000732.1:0-1415 GCA_050748285.1 Pyrinomonadaceae bacterium | reverse complement strand
CGTTCCTGAACAAGATAATCACCGTTAGCAAGCGCAGTTTCGATCGCCGCTTCCCATTCTTCGGCGGTTGAATTCCAGCCGATATAAATGCCGTGGCCGCCGTAATCGTCGTTGGGTTTCAGGACGAGCTTGTGGGAATTGGTGCGTGTCCATTCGACAAGTTCGATCTCTCCCGGAGATCGGACACTCCTGTCGGCATCGCCGGTCGCAGCGAAAAATCTTTCGTGCTCCGCACTCATGCGGACAGGGGTGTCCGCTCTCCGCGTTTTTTCCTCGCGAAATTTTCGCGTCCACGGTATGTGCGCGTTGATCGCATCGATCTCGGTTTTATCAAAAAGATGTGAATAACACTCGCTTGTCAGCACAGCAAAGATCGCTTTCTTATGCACGAGTTTTCCGCGAAAGCTGTTGACCATGCAGATTGCACCCGCGCGATATGCATCCAGCAATGCCGGAGCTTTGTTCATGATCGGCAGATATTCATTTACAAGCAACCGCTTATAAACTACGTCGATCGCGACGCTGCCGAGATAGAGCTTGCCGCCGTCGAATTCCAGTTCTTCCGGCGAACAAATAACGGCGTCGCATCCCTGCGACTGAAAGTAATCGCGAAACAGCTCGAATTCTTTTTGCGTCGGCAAACCCTTTAGATCAACGATCGCGATCAGCGGTTTTCGTTCGGCCTTTCCGCCGCAAAATTCATCCCAGCAGGTCAACAAAACCTCGAGCATTTTTGGCCTGCCTTCGAGACTTTCCAACGCATATCGCTCTTCGAACTTCTGCATCACCGGCAGTGATCGGAATATTTCTGTCGCAGAATCCGAATACGCAATGCCCGCCGGACTTTCGCCATTCAATTCCACAAAACTGTAGGCTTCGCCGGTGAGAAATGAATCCAATCGCGCGGTTGGAGAAACCTGCTTGTAGCCGGGGTCGATCTTTACAAGGTCTTTTTCGATCTCGGTTACGCCCAGTTCATCGAGAAGTTCGTCATCTAAGACCGCCGCATCTTTCACCTTCTGAAGAGCGCTCCAAATCAATCTGCATTTATCCTGCACCATCGACCAATTTTCAGCTGTGATGAAGTGCGGACGAAGGTATGGCGAGAGCGGACGTCCGCCGAATATTAGACGATTTTTCTCATGCCCTTCCTGAAGGACACGGAAAGATTCGACCGCAAGGTCGTGGTCTTCTAAAAGTTCGTGGTAATAGGCGACGGCTTCTTTGAGCATAATTTGCCGACTGGATCGGCAAGCATCCGTGCCTGCCCGATTTTGTTTTATGAATTCCTTGTCTTCCAAAGCCGGGCGATACTCAGCCAAAGGCCGGCAAGCACGGATGCTTGCCTCTCAAGTCATTTCGACATTGCGGTGATCTCCTCGAACTCTTCCTTTGTGATCGGCACTACCGATAGC
>JBOGOW010000731.1:0-1442 GCA_050748285.1 Pyrinomonadaceae bacterium | reverse complement strand
ACGCCTCGGATACAAAAATGATCCTGATGAATAAGCTAACGCCGATTGTCTATACCTCGGTCAAAGACAGCGGCGTCAGCTTGACGCTCCGATATTTCTGCGACCCGCGGAGCCGCCGCGATACCGAACAAAACATCTGGGAAGACGTGCTTCATGCGTTCAAAAAGCGCGACGATATCGACTTTGCATATCCAACTGAACGGCGATTTGTAAACTATATCGAGGGCAAACCCGACGCAAAGGCAACCGAACAAAAATCTTAGGTGGCAATGATATTGCAATTTGTAAAGTGATACTTTAGTATCACTTTATGAGAGCTGAAATCGTAACAACATTAAAACGTCGAGCAACTGAATTGATTGCCGAAGTTGAGCGCGACGGAGTGCCGATACTGATAACGCGGCAAGGTTTGCCAAGCGCCTATCTTGTTGATGTCGAGACGTTTGAGTCGCAACAAAGGCGAATGGAGTTACTTGAAGCAATTGTCCGGGGTGAGCGTGACGTAGCGGAGGGGCGGGTTCTGTCGAATAAAGAAGCGAAACGCCGGCTTTCAAAATGGCTCGACTGATCTGGACAGAAAAGGCTGTCAATGATTTGGACGACATTTCGGAATTCATCGCTTTCGATAATCCAGCTGCCGCCCGACGGCTTGTCGATCGGGTAACCTCGCACGTTGATCAGCTCGTAAAACATCCGTTGAGCGGGCCGATTGTCGCCGACTTTCCGGGCGGCAAGTACCGTCAAATAATAGAACATCCATGTCGTATTATTTATCGATACGATGATTCGAATGTAATAGTTCTGCGCGTTTTGAGAACTGAAAGACTTTTGCGGCCCAGTATCGTTGACGATTGGGAATAAATTTCCTCGTATATGGGATTCGAATAATATGACAACCAAACTAATCATCCCAGTCCTACTCGGCACACCGCGTAAAAACCGCGAGAGCGAAAATGTTGCGAACTGGGTTTGCAGTAAAATGCGCGAACGCGATGATATCGAGACACGACTTTTCGACGTGCGTGATTTTGATCTGCCGCGCGATCATTATGGAACCGAGATCGGCAAGGATTTCCCCGAATGGCGTGATGCGATCATTAAGGCCGACGCTTTGGTAATCGTTACTCCCGAATACAATCACGGTTATCCCGGCGCTTTAAAAAGCGTTCTCGACCTTCTGCTGAAAGAATATATTCACAAAGCCGTTGCGTTTGTCGGTGTTTCGGCCGGCCCTTGGGGCGGTACGCGCGTTATCGAATCGATGGTGCCGATGGTGCGCGAGCTTGGACTCGCAGTAACATTCAGCGACCTCAATTTCCCAAAGGTGGCGTCGAAATTCGACGACGACGGGAATCTGCTGGATGAGGCTTATAACGAACGCGTGAAAGGTTTTCTGGACGAACTTGTCTGGATGACGACAACACTCCGTTGGGGCCGCGGAA
>JBOGOW010000730.1:0-1444 GCA_050748285.1 Pyrinomonadaceae bacterium | reverse complement strand
AATTTACCCCGCTCATATTCCGTCTTGCGGATCTGCAGCATTTTCTCGCGGCCCGCCGGATATGCGTAGATAATTATCGCGGCTTCGACGGCTTGTTCAGCCGTAAGATTTCTTGCCGCATCTTTGTCGCTTGAGGCCTTATTCTTCTCGATCTTCGGTGCAGCTTTAGAAACATTCGGTTCCTGGCCAAAGGTGCACAGGCCAAAAATAAAAAGGATCAGAATGAAAGAAATTGCACTGCGTTTACCGGTCAACAAATCAGAACACCTCATATTAATTGCAGATTTTACAAAAACGGATTGTAGCATAGTAAACTGCCTACGGCATTTTCGCTTTTTAGTAATTGCGATAAATGGATGAAATACAACCGCAAAAGGATGCACTTATCCTTATCTTTTCATTAACATCTTATGCTAAACGTAGCGCTTTTCGAACCTGAAATTCCGCCAAATACGGGCAATATCGCACGGCTTTGTGCGGCGACCGACACACCGCTGCACATTGTCGGCGTAACCGGATTCAAGATGGACGACCGGACATTGAAACGCTCCGGCCTCGATTATTGGGAACACGTAGAGCTTCAAAGGCATATCGATCTCGACAATTTGTATGCTTCATTACCGAATTCAAGGATGCTTTACCTTTCCACAAAAGGAACCATTCCTTATTTTGAATTCGAATTCGCGTCAAACGACTGCCTGATATTCGGACCGGAAACACGCGGACTGCCGGAATCGATTTTGCGCGAAAACCGCGAACGCGTTCTCACCATTCCGATGTCGAATCAAAACGTCCGCAGCCTGAATCTCGCCACCTGCGTCGGCATCGTTCTGTATGAAGCGATCCGCCAAATAAGAGCGCGTTGACATTTGTTTACATTATTTTCTGCAACGCCGCAACTGTCGATTTCGTCAAAATAACCGAAGTTCCAAATGCGGAACTACCCTTTAAGGAGGGACAAAAGTAATGATGAAAAAAATTAGATTATTTATAAGAATGTTAGCGGTTGCAGTAGTGGTTTCAGCCATCAATGTGAATGCACAAAACGCGACCAAGATTGCCCATTCGATTGATCTGGGCAGGCAGGTTCAGAAAAGTATTTTGAAGCTGCCGTATTACGAGGTGTTCGATAATATCGACTTCACTGTCGATGGAAGCACGGTTGTTTTGACCGGCAAGGTTCGAAACGCGATCAACAAATCGGATGCCGAAGGCAGCGTAAAACACATCGACGGCGTAACGAAGGTTGTAAACAATATCGAGATATTGCCAGTCGGCAGCTTTGATGATCGGATACGACGTGATCTTTTAGTAAGCATTTCCCGCACCGGCGGACTTTCAAGATACCTTTGGCCGGTAAATCCGGACGTTCGACTTATCGTTGAGAGAGGGCACGTAACATTGGAAGGCAGCGTTTACAACACAGGCGACCTGACCGCAATGC
>JBOGOW010000729.1:0-1448 GCA_050748285.1 Pyrinomonadaceae bacterium | reverse complement strand
GTCCTCAGATGGGTCGTACAGAGTGCAACACACTTTTCCGAACGGGGGCGACTACAAACTTTACGCTGACTTTACGCCAGCTAATGCCAAACAGGTTGTCGAACGGATCGATGTTAAAGTCGCCGGAACCGAACGCCCGAAAGTGGCATTAATCGCAGATACGAAGTTTGAAAAGTCGGCAGAAGGCCTAAAGGTAGTAATGAAACCGAGCGCAGAGATCAAAGCGGGGCAGGAATTGACACTTGATTTCGCGGCATACGATGCGACAACCGGCAAACCCGCCACCGATCTTCAAAATTATTTGGGTGAGTTGGCCCACTTCGTAATTATCAGTGAAGATATGGTGGACTTTGTTCACGCTCATCCGATGGCAAAAGGCGAATCGATGGAAGGGATGAAGATGGACGGAGATAAAAAAGAAAAGGATCATAACGCTGACGGTCACGCCCATTCGGGAGGTCCAAAAGAAGCAAACAAACCTAGTGCCTACGAGGTATCGGCACATACGGCTTTTCCACGTGCAGGCCTATACAAGTTATGGGCGCAATTTCAACGCGGCGGGAAAGTTATCAGCATTCCATTTGTAGTGAACGTTCCAGCGGGCAGCAACGAACCAGCCAAAGCAGCGAATGTTCCCGATGGAGCCACCAAGATTACTGTTTCCTCCAGCGGCTACGAGCCCTCATCAATCTCGGTTGTCAATGGGCAACCCGTCAAATTGGCGTTCTATCGGGCGGACTCAAATAATTGCGGCGGCGAAGTCATCTTTAGCAAGCTGAAGATCAAGAAGAAACTGCCCGTGGGCGAGACTGTTTTGGTCGAATTCACGCCGACCGAAGCGGGCGAGATCGCATTTGCCTGTGGAATGGATATGCTTCGCGGCAAACTCATAGCGACTGAAAACTAAATTTTTTGAAAGATGGATAAGAGGGAGAACACAAAATGAACAAACTGAAAATATTTCTAGCATTATCGGCAATCCTTGTCGTCGCGGGCGGAGCTTTTTTCTTAGAAACAACGGTGGCCGAGGCTCACACTCGTACCGTCAAGATTAAGGTGGACAAGAATGGCTTTTCACCATCGTCGATCGATGCGGAAGCCGGTCATAAATTAAATCTGGTATTTAATCGTGCCGGTGACTCCAACTGCGGAAGCGTCGTCGTTTTCCCAAAGCAAAACATTCGTAAAAGTCTGCGTGTCGGCAAGGATGTTGTCGTAAGCATCACGCCGACTGAGTCGGGACAGATGGCCTTCACGTGCGGAATGGGTATGTACAAGGGCAGCATCGTAGTTAGTGAGGGCTAAGCAACTACAACTTAAGAGGGGGAAAAGATGAAAACACTACTTTTACTCGTGACATTCGGCCTTGCGGCAATCGGTTTAGTCGGGTGCGGCCAGGCGGGCAACGCCAATTCCATGAATCATAATTCTATGATGAAGAATTCAAA
>JBOGOW010000728.1:0-1448 GCA_050748285.1 Pyrinomonadaceae bacterium | reverse complement strand
AAAAGCACTTTTTTTGTTCATTACCTTTGACCTACCTCAAAGTTAATGCTACCAATTACTTACAGCCTTTTCAGCATCAAAAATGTCCATTATGCCTGAATTTGGTGAGTTCGAAGTTTATTGAAAAGGATGCTTCATATTGGAAATCTCCGAATCCCATTTGGTTGAAGCCTACATTCTGATAAGAAAGCCTGACGATGTTAATTGTGTCATTGGGTGTTTTTTTAAATTCTTGTCTCGCATAATGCGGGGCATTATCATATTCACCGAGTACGGCCACTTCGTTGATAAAAAGGCGAGCATGGTTCTCAACATAAAACGTGTCGAAAGTGCGAAATTTAGAGAAAAATTCCAAAGTGAGTGCTACCACGGAGTTTTCGAAGGCTGAAAGTACTGCGTCACCATTCTTTCGTAGCTCAATTCGTTTTCCAATGCTTCGTACCTGTCGTTCAAGAAGGGCAATTTCCTTGTCCAAATCCTCCGGCTCTTCAATATCTTCTCCCTTCGCTCCGCGAATCATTATTTCGAGCGAGCGAACAAGATTTTCACCGATGTATTCAATAAACGGCTCAATCTGATTAGCGTCCGCAAGACGCAAGACACCGTAATAATCTTCTTTATCTCCAGTTTTGACAATTACCGGCGGAAAGCCGAACTGCATCAGGATGAAGTTCATCAGGATGCGAGCGACGCGCCCATTGCCGTCGATCGAATGGATGGATGAGGATAAAACGATAATGGAATAGTGCAGAAAGAATAATCGGATTAACGTCCGGTTTGGCTTTTTCTACGCGAAACCATTCGATCAATTCCTGCATTTTCGCGGGCGTTTCTTCGGGTGTCGAGAAATAGAATGTCTCGCCTGTAACGGTAATGACGTGATTTGGCTGCGTCTTGTATTTTCCAACTTCTATTTTTCGGCGAGTCGGTTTGCCCTCTGGCGTAACGGCATCTTTATAACTCGTTTCCTTTAGAAGCAGCGTGTGAAGTTCACGGATGAAGACCTCGGTCAGTTCCGTTTCACCTTTAACGAGATCAAGAACCCAATTTATCGCTTCGTTATGTCCCGTAATTTCAAAGTGATCTTTGAGTGGCTTACCCTGAGCGGTGATGCCAAACAGAATCAGAGCCTTGGTTTCGTCGTAGGTTAGCGAATTGCCCTCAAGATTGTTCGAGTGATAATTCCAGTCAAGCCGGAACTTCTGCATTATTCGGGCTTCCGCCTCTGCATCGAGTGGACGATGGCTGTCTAACTCAGCTTTTAGATGTTCGGCATGCTCAACGGTTTCCATAGTTCGGCTTTTGGGATTATTATAGCTTCAGATTATTTAATCAAGTGTCGCGCTCTAACTCTAAGTGCAACATATTTTATAAAAAATCATGAAAGAATGTTGCATGACAAATAGATACCATCATCTGACGCTTGAAGAGCGTACACTGATTCAAAC
>JBOGOW010000727.1:0-1455 GCA_050748285.1 Pyrinomonadaceae bacterium | reverse complement strand
CGGGTTCCCGTTTGCGTTTTTAACCTCGATCTCGTTCCGGAGCAACGTCAACGTTCGGCCGTTTTCGCGCACGACGAGCCATTCGAGATGCGAATCAAGCGTTTCCACAAATCCATCTATTTGCTTTTTCGGTGCTGCCATTCGTAATGTTCGTCGAAATATCGCATCATCGCCGCCGACCAATCTTTATAGCCCTGTTCCGATGGATGAATGCCGTCCGCAAAAAAACCGTCGAGCGGCACATCGACCGGCTGCGGGTAATAAAAGACGCGATCCATTTCGCGCGTGAATTCCTTTATGTTAGCGTCGTGCATCTGTGAAAGCTCCCAAAGAATAGCCTTGATCGGATGCGGGATCGCGGTCGAATATTTGATCATCGGGCAATTGGAAAGGAAGATCACCGATTCGGGATTTCGCGTGCGAAGTTTTCCTAACAGCTCTGTCATATCGCGCCTCCATTTCTTCGGGCTGCTGAGTTTCATCACGTCGTTTCCGCCAAGACCGACGAGGATGTAATCGAAAGTTTCGTCCGGCATATAGGGCAATAATTCATCAATGGTTCGAAGTGCGGTTACTCCATTTTTTCCAACCACTTGCCAATGCACGGCGCGTCCGATGCGTTCGCTGAGCTGCTTTGCAAATTGTCCGGCAAATGCCGTTTCGTGCGTACGTGCTCCCAAGCCTGCGACGGTCGATTCGCCGATGACGAACAGCTTTGTCGGTTTGCCCAATGAGCTTCCGGCGATTCCCGAAGCTTCGCCCTCCGCTCCGGGCAGCACGCCGACTTTCCACCGCGTCAGTTGGCCTTGCACCCACAAAAGCGGCGCTATCGGCAAGAGCAACGCCCCGCCGATCACATATTTTGCCTGCCATCGTGCCAAACTCATAAATGAAATTCGTTATGCTAAAATTCAAACACAATCAAAATTTTGTAAAATCCAAAATTTATGCAAACAGCAATGATAACCGAAGAGAACAAAAAGCTCGCGGCGGACGCGCTTCACAGCCTGCCCTTCGCACAATTAATAGGAATGAAGCTCGTCGATATTCGACCGAATGAGGCGGTTATCGAGATCGAGATGCGCGACGATCTGCGGACGCCGTATGGCGTTTTGCACGGCGGCGTGACTGCGACGCTGATCGATACGGCGATGGCATTCGCCGTTCGAACGCACATTGAACCCGAAGCGAAAACCGCGACTATCGACCTGACCGTTCATTACCTGCGTCCGCATCTCGAAGGAAAGGCAACCTGCACGGCAAAGGTCGTTCGCCCCGGAAAACGCATCTTCACCGTTTCTGCGGACGTCGTCGGAAGCAACGGCAAACTGATCGCCACAGGTCTTTCTACTTACACGCGAGTATAGCCGGCGAAGAGAAAAAATTAGCCGCGAATTTCACGAATTATTTTTCTAACTATCAGGATGCTTCGGTGAACTTGATACATTTTGCTTC
>JBOGOW010000726.1:0-1467 GCA_050748285.1 Pyrinomonadaceae bacterium | reverse complement strand
GTCGTCGGCTGCGGCGTCTGCGCGCTCGCAAAAGCCGACAAAACAAATACGAAAACGAGAAACGAAATTGGACTAAAAAAATGCTTCATTGAATTACGCATATTGACTATAAATCGCATATTGATTGATGCCTGAAACGGGCGGATTGTTGCCATCGAACAATGAAACAGTATAGCAAAATCGGACAGGCGGACTGAATTCAGCCTCGCGGCGCTTTGATAAATCGACGTGCATGCTAGAAAATCTATGCTTGGAAATGACAATCGACCAGCATATTTTTCGCGAATACGACATACGCGGCATCGTCGGGCAGCAGTTGACCGATGAATCGGTTTCGCTGCTTGCGACGGCGATCGGTGAATTTTTTGCTGCGAACAACGCTCGGCGGATCGCAATAGGTTACGATGCACGCGAAAGCTCGCCTCGGTTTTGCGAGATTTTAACGCGCGGTTTGAATGAGCGCGGCGTCGATTGTCTGTCGGTCGGAATGGTGCCGACACCGGTTCTTTATCACACGGTTTTTACGCGCGACGTCGGAGGCGGAGTTGTGATCACCGGCTCGCACAATCCGCCCGATCATAACGGCTTCAAGATCTGCCTCGGCAAAGACGCGCTTTTTGGCTCGCAAATTCAGGAGATCAAACAGATCGCCATCGGCGTCGGTTCCGAGTTCCGAGTTCCGAGTTCCGAGTCGAAAAACGATTGGCAACTCGCAACTCGGTACTCTGAACTCGCAACTACCACCGGCACGTGCGAAAACATCGACGTGCTCGACGAATATTGCCGCGACATAATTTCGCGTGTTTCATTCGGCCCGCGAAAACTAAAAGTCGTGATCGACGCCGGCAACGGAATGGGCGGCGTTACCGCTGTTCCTATTCTCGAAAAACTCGGCGTCGAACTCGTAAAACTTTTCATCGAGCCCGACGCCAATTTTCCAAATCATCATCCCGATCCCACGGTTGAAGAAAATCTTTCGGACATGATCGCTGCAGTTCGCGAGACAAATGCCGACATCGGGATCGCATTCGATGGCGACGGCGACCGCATCGGATTGACGGACGAAACCGGGCGGATAATTTGGGGCGACGAATTGATGATCTTGCTTTCGCGATCTGTGCTTGCGGAAATGCCGAATTCGACGATCATCGCCGAAGTGAAATGTTCGCAAACGCTTTTCGACGACATCGCCGAACACGGCGGCAAACCGTTGATGTGGAAGGCCGGACATTCGCTGATAAAGGCGAAAATGAAGGAAACCGGCGCGGTTTTGGCTGGTGAGATGAGCGGCCATATCTTCTTTGCCGACCGCTTTTACGGATTTGACGATGCGACATACGCGGCCGCTCGTGTTCTAGAAATACTCTCACAAACCGATAAGAAATTGTCAGAGCTGTTGAGCGATATTCCGCAAACATTTTCAACGCCCGAGCTTCGCGTCGATTGTCCGGACGATGTGAAATTCGC
>JBOGOW010000725.1:0-1471 GCA_050748285.1 Pyrinomonadaceae bacterium | reverse complement strand
GGACAGGCTTTATTCGAATGTGCTCGATACTACGATCGAAGGAGCGGGAAATGTGCCGCAGCATGTTAATTTTATCGTTGCGCCGAATCATGCTTCGCACATTGATACAGGTTTGGTAAAGCAGGCTCTTGGCAAAGATGTTGCGGAACAAACGGTGGCGGTCGCGGCGGCCGATTATTGGTTCGATACAAAATACAAGCGTGCATATATGAACAATTTCACCACGCTTGTGCCGATCGAACGCACGGGAAGCCTTCGGCAATCGCTTCGGCACGTTACCCAGATTTTACACGAGGGTTACAACGCATTGATCTTTCCCGAAGGTACGCGGTCGCTGACAGGCGAGATCGCGGAATTCAAACCCGTCATCGGCTATCTGGCGCTTAACCAGAAGATCGGGATATTGCCGATATGTTTGTGGGGTACATTTGAGGCATACCCGAAAGGAATGACGATACCAGCCCGAAAAAGCATCGGTGCAAAGATCGGTGCAAAGATCGGCAAATTTCTTTCATACGAAGAGCTTCGCGATATGACCAAAGGAGTTCCAAATACCGAAGCATATCGGCTCGTAGCCGCCCGCGTTCAGCACGAGGTCGAAAATATGCGCGACGGAAAGCGCGATAAATTCGACGTGGCGGCAATTCGCAAACAATGGAAAGCCGAGCGACGGAAAACCCGAAAACAGGAGCCGGTAATTGACGAGTAGCTAGATCTGGAAATTAGCGGAAGGCTTTTCGCAGCCTTCCGCCTTTCTCTCCCTAGTGGGTATTTAGCGGACATTCTGAATGGCCGGAATAAGCATGCCGATCAGAACTGGCACCGCAGCGACAGCCACAATGAGTTCAATGAGAGTGAAGCCATACATTTTGGTGATAGTTTGTTTCACTCGGTTAATGTGTTCGGTTTGGTTTTTCATAGTTATTGCTCCTTGATTATTAGTAAGTGATTAGGTCGGCTTTTTTTGCCGCCACTACAGAATGCGTACCTTTGCCGCAAAAACTATCATTCTTTTTTTGTGTTCCACGTCGCTACTTGGACAGAGCGTTGGCCGGAGTCAGTTGACCGGTCAGATTAAGACCGAGTTCCTTCACGCATGGAATGGCTACAAGCAATATTGCTGGGGGCACGACGATCTGAAGCCCTTGACCAAAACTTGTCGCGATTGGTATGGACAGACGATATTGATGACGCCGGTTGACGCGCTGGATTCACTTTATCTGCTTGGATTTAAGAAAGAAGCTGCTGAGACGAGAGAATACATCGTAAAAAATCTTTCATTCGACAAGGACATCTCGGTTCAGAATTTTGAGATCACGATCCGCATCTTGGGCGGGCTGCTTTCGAGTTATCAGATTACCGGCGACAAGCGGCTTCTGAATTTAGCCGATGATCTTGGAAGACGCTTGCTTCCGGTTTTTGATTCGCCTACCGGTTTGCCTTACAAAAATGTAAATCTCAAGAATGGCAC
>JBOGOW010000724.1:0-1479 GCA_050748285.1 Pyrinomonadaceae bacterium | reverse complement strand
ATCCAAATCTATACGAATTGGATGCTTTTTTGAACATACAAGCACGCAAAGAAATCAAAATTTAAGCCGCTGCGTCTCTCAATGCCTGAATATCGATCTTCTTCATTTTGAACATTGCTTCGGTTACTCGACCGGCTTTTTCGCGGTCGGGGTCGCTTATGAGCTGCATCAAAATAGGCGGCGTTACCTGCCACGAGAGACCGAATTTATCTGCCACCCAACCGCACGGAAGCTGCTCGCCGCCTTCGCTCAATTTTTCGTAATAGTAATCGATCTCATCCTGCGTCTCAGCACGGATCATAAACGAGACGCCTTGCGAAAATTTGAAATTCGGATGCTCTCCGGCGTTGTAACAATCGAACCTTTGGCCATCGATCTCAAACGCGCCGCCGTTCGGCTTTCCATCCGGACCCGCCATCGTGCTGACGACGCGCGAATTCTTAAAAATGGAAACATAAAACTCCATCGCCTCGACCGCTTGGTCATTGAACATCAAAAATGGTGTAATTTTTTGCATCATTTTCTCCTTATCAATTTGCTTGTCCTTCGGCCTTTGTATTTGTTAGAAGTTCGTCGAGTTTTTCATAACCGTCGCTGACGCCGCGTTCCATGCCGGATGCGATCATTCCGTCGCGATCGGCGACCGATTGGAAAACGGATTGATGCACGAGGCGGCTGCGGCCGTCAGGAAGCTCCTCGAATTTGGTCGTTCCGAGAATTACGTGTCCGGATTCCGGCAATCCGTCAAACTCAAACGTGCCTATGATCCGCTCCGGCTTTAGCACTTCATGATAAACACCAAAGAATTTATATTTGTGGCCATTCCGCTCATGCGTGAAATCAAATGATCCGCCGGCAAATGCATCGAGTTTATCGATGGTCATATTCATTTCCTTCGGTCCAACCCATTTAACATAGATATCCGGATCAATGTGAGCCTTAAAAACAAGCTCACGCGGAGCGTCGAATTCACGTTTGATAAAAAGTTCCTGCTTTCCCGCTTCTGCTATTATTTCTGTTTTGTTTGCCATTTTCTTGTTCTCCTTTTTGTTTTGTTTATTTCGCTGATTCTTTTTCTTTCTTGCTCTACAACTTCTCCATCATTATCATCCGCCTGCATTTCTTTTAGATACTCATCCAAACGGTCAAAACTCTCTTCCCAAAATCGGCGATATTTCTCCATCCAATCCGACGCCTCTTTTAGCGGTTCGGCGACGAGATAGCATGGCCGCCATTGAGCCGACCGACCGCGACTAATGAGTTTGGCCTTTTCCAGAACCTTCAGGTGCTTTGATACCGCCGGCAGCGTCATATTGAATGGCTTTGCTATATCTTGAACCGTCGTTTCGCCCACAGAAAGCCTCGCAAGTATCGCCCGTCTTGTTGGATCTGCCAATGCTGCAAAGGTTGAACTGAGCTTGTCCGTTTGTGATTGCATATTACTATACGGTTAATTAACCTATTGGTATAATACAAAAC
>JBOGOW010000723.1:0-1488 GCA_050748285.1 Pyrinomonadaceae bacterium | reverse complement strand
AAGTTTAACTGAACTCAAACCGCTTTTCGAAAAATTCGACTCAGCCGAAAGCAAGTTTCCGCATCCATTTTTTGGAGACATGTCGGCAGGCGAATGGCTGATGCTGATCGGCGGGCACGAGGCTCGGCATATCAGACAGATACGGGCGATAATAGAGAAATTTTGAAAGAATGCCCCGGCTACGAGGAGGGTCAATAGCCGGGGCGTTTAGTCCAAACAAAAGCTTCAATTATCCGGTAGATTTTTTGAAGCCGTTAGTTCGATGATTCGACGAATGCAAATGGTTGCCGTGAATATTCATTATCGGTTTGCAACAGTATTATGGACAAGTTTTTGATTCGCGGCGGCAAGTCGTTAAAAGGCAGGGTTGAGATCAGCGGTGCGAAAAACTCGGCATTGCCCTGCCTCGCCGCCGCGCTCTTGACCGCCGAAACCGTAACGCTCCACAACGTGCCCTATGTAAAAGACCTGATCACGCAGCGGCGGCTTCTCGAAGACCTCGGTGCGACGGTTTTGACGCCCGAACTGCGAACGCACAAGATCACGGCGAAACATATCGAAACGTTCGAAGCATCCTACGAGCTTGTAAAAACAATGCGTGCAAGCGTGCTTGCGCTCGGCCCTTTGCTTTCACGTTTTGGCAAAGCAAAGGTAAGTTTGCCCGGCGGATGCGCGATCGGGACCAGGCCGATAGACCTGCATCTGCGGGCATTCGAAAAACTCGGTGCGGTCGTTTCTTTGGAATCCGGCGATGTCGTTGCCAGTGCTCCAACAGGCCGTTTAAAAGGAGCAGAAATTGATTTCGAAAAAGTAACCGTAACCGGAACTGAGAATGTGATGATGGCCGCGGTGCTTGCGAACGGAATGACCACTATCTGCAACGCCGCGCGCGAACCGGAGATCGAAGACCTTGCGCAACTCCTAATCAAGATGGGTGCAAAAATAAATGGTGCGGGAACGGATACGATCGAGATCGCGGGCGTCGAAGCACTCGGTGGTGCCGAGCACGCAATCATTCCCGACCGCATTGAAACAGGGACTTTCATCGTTGCGGCCGCGATCACCAATGGCGAACTCGAGATCGCAAAATGCGAGCCGAAACATATTGCCGCAGTGATCGATCATCTGACAAAAGCCGGCGTCGAAATTGAAGTGATCGACCAAACCACTCTGAAAGCAAAGCAAGGCTCTGCCGGTCTAAAGGCGTTGGATGTAATTACCGAGCCGCATCCGCTTTTTCCGACGGATATGCAGGCGCAGTATATGACGCTGATGACGCAGGCGGTCGGCACCTCGACAATAACTGAAACCATTTTCGAGAATCGATTTATGCACGCTTCGGAATTGATCCGCATGGGAGCGGACATTTCGATTTCGGGAAATCAAGCGGTCGTAAACGGTCCGACGAAATTGAATGGCGCACGCGTGATCGCATCTGACTTGCGTGCATCTGCGTCATTGGTAGTTGCCGGTCTCGCGGCGGAAGGT
>JBOGOW010000722.1:0-1496 GCA_050748285.1 Pyrinomonadaceae bacterium | reverse complement strand
TCCCGCGATGACGACCGCCGTTTTATCAGCCAAAGCATCGACGTCGATCTCGGCGGCGCGTTCGAGAAATTTGTCGATCAAAATCGGCTTTTCGGGGGAGGCATCGACAGCGGAGCGCATATATTCATCCAGGTCTGCTTCGTCATAAACTATCGCCATCGCCCGCCCGCCGAGCACAAAACTCGGCCGTACCACGACCGGATAACCGATCTCCGACGCGATCACTTTCGCTTCGTCGGGCGAGACCGCCGTGCCGTTCGGCGGCTGCGGAATATTTAATTCTTGTAATAAAGCGCTAAAGCGTTTACGGTCTTCTGCCAAGTCAATCGAGTCGGGCGAGGTACCAATGATCGGAACACCGGCGGCATGCAAACGATCCGCCAAATTCAATGGCGTCTGCCCGCCAAACTGCACTATCACGCCTTCAGGCTTTTCTACATCGACGATGTTCATCACGTCTTCAAAGGTGAGCGGCTCGAAATACAGTCTGTCCGAAGTATCGTAATCGGTCGAAACCGTCTCGGGATTGCAGTTGACCATGATCGTCTCAAAATCAGCGTCGCGCAGGGCAAACGACGCGTGGCAGCAGCAATAATCAAACTCGATTCCCTGCCCGATCCGGTTCGGCCCGCTGCCTAAAATCATTATCTTCCGCCGCTCCGTTGGCTCGGCCTCGCATTCTTCCTCGTATGTCGAATAAAGATACGGCGTAAACGATTCGAACTCGGCTCCGCAGGTATCGACTCGCTTATAGACCGGCTTTATGCCAAGCGTTTTGCGAAATTCACGCACCTCGTTTTCCGTCGAATCTGTCAAAAAGGCCAGCCTTCGGTCAGACAAACCAAACTCTTTTGCTGTTCTGATTTGGGCGGCATCAAGAATAGCAATGTTATTATTGTTTTTCTTATAAGTTTGTAATAAAATATCTAAAGAAATGTTCGGTGGGCGCTGTGTCGGGTCATTCATTGACTCCGCATAGTAGATGACGCCGGGCATTTCTTCTATCTCACTTATTTCATAGGTATAAAACCGATTTGGTTCACTCAATATCGCCTTTACTGTAATTTTCACTCCAAATACAGAATCTTCATAGCTTACGGCAGCTACAAACCTAAGAATGCTGATGATATGCGGATCATCATTTCTATCCTGATGGGTTTCGCACAAAATCATCTCTTCAAGTATTTTCGACAAAACACTGATCGAAGATAAATGAACGCTTCGATCAGTTTTAATTTTTATCGCACTTTCACCGAGACATTTTTTAATACCACGCCGCCCGACATAAATATCAGCTCCAATATGTTTATTGTAAAAACTTTTACGCTGTAAGTTTTCGCGTGCCCATGTTATTGCCGATTTTCTATCTGTAAAAAATTTGTTTTGCTCAATGTTGATTATTTCAACAATCCCGCTATGATCTTGTTTGTCATCAAACAAACTGCCCTGCAATTCCATCACCTGTGCAAGCTGATCCAGAAACCATGGGTCGATCA
>JBOGOW010000721.1:0-1500 GCA_050748285.1 Pyrinomonadaceae bacterium | reverse complement strand
GCTTTAGCCTGTTCAGATTCGATTATCTCCGAAAAAATAGTCGGCAGATCTTTTGTGATCGACCAATTCGGGTAATGCGATCTCAGTTTTGTCAGATCGCTGATATAGCAAATATGGTCGCCGATGCGATTCTTTTCGGAGTAAGTTGTCGCAAGTTTGCGGCCGGTAATTTCCTCGGCCATCGAGATGCATTCGATCAGCGACGCCGAATTTTCACGACCGCCGCCAAGATTATACACCTCGCCGGCATGTGGGAAGTTGATAAATTCCTCGAAGGCGCGAACCACGTCAAAGCTGTGTATCTGATCGCGAACCTGCTTTCCCTTATAGCCAAAGATCGTGTAGTGTCCGCCGCCGACAACCTGCTTTACCAGATACGATAGAAAGCCGTGCAGTTCGACGCCTGAATGCGATGGGCCGGTTAGGCAGCCGCCGCGAAACACGCCGACCGGCATATTAAAATATTTTCCATATTCCTGTGCCATCACGTCGGCGGCGGTTTTCGACGCGCCGAACAAACTATGCAGCGTGCGGTCGATGCGGCATTCTTCGGTAATGCCGTTGTAATCCACCGGGTCGGCATAGTCCCAACGCGTCTCAAGTTCGTACATCGGCAGCTCATTCGGCGAATCACCATAAACCTTGTTCGTGCTGACATGAATGAATGGCGATTCTGGACAATACTGTCTCGCGGCCTCGAGCAGATTTACGGTACCGACCGCGTTCACATCGAAATCGAGCAATGCGATCTCGGCGGCCTTGTCGTGCGATGGCTGTGCGGCACAATGGATGACCGCGTCGAATTTGTAAGTCTTAAAAAACTCAAAAACCTCTTCGCGGTCTCGAATATCGAGATCGAAATGCTTGAAATTTTTTGTCGAGGCGAGCAGCCGGTCGCGATTCCATATTGTATCGCCCTGCGGCCCAAAAAATACCGCCCGGAGATTGCTGTCCGCGCCTAAAACCTCATGCCCTTGGGCGTCGAAAAACAAAACCGCCTCCGACCCGATCAGCCCGCTTGAACCTGTAACCAATAGCTTCATTATCTATTTGTTATCCGCGGCGGATTTTGCTGAAGTTGTGTCATCGAAAGTGAAATAGGCGATCGCGGGATCGTGATCGGAGAAGCGTTCCGGGCGTTTGTCGTCATTTCGCATCGATTCGGGGAAATCGGCATTGACGCGAACAAAACCGAAGCCATTGACATGATTCTTTAACGTCTCGCTGATGATGATATGGTCAAGGGTCTGTGCGTTGCCGTCGTAAACATAAGAGTAACGCTGAGGGGCGGCGATCAAATCTACGAGATTGATCATATCTCGCATAACGAGATCGTCGGACGGCAGCAACACCGAGTCTTTGGCTGCGGGCGTCCCCTTGATCGTCCCGATCATATCCATCACGCCGTCGCTGAATTGAAACGCGTTGAAGTCGCCGACTAAAATAATGCGTTCCTGCGAGTTTGCTTTCTGCCGTTCGTCAACCCATTTTGCCAGAAAC
>JBOGOW010000720.1:0-1516 GCA_050748285.1 Pyrinomonadaceae bacterium | reverse complement strand
GCGGCGGGGGGAGTTCAGAGTGCGATATTTCGCGGCAAGTCCGGTTCGCAGCAAACTCCGGTACCGGTGTTCGCTTCGGCCAACACCATGGTCTATCGCGGTGAACAGCGTGTCGTTCGCTACGATATGG
Organism: Pyrinomonadaceae bacterium; assembly: GCA_050748285.1. GTDB lineage: Bacteria > Acidobacteriota > Blastocatellia > Pyrinomonadales > Pyrinomonadaceae > OLB17. Next base: position 1,386 of record JBOGOW010000720.1, on the reverse strand, counting down.
ACGTGAATATTAGACAGGGTTCGGACAAGATCGAGGGATCTGCGGCGACGATCAATTTGGATGATAAAAATGAAATATCGACATTTGCTATCGAAGGAAAGGTGCTTATAACCCGGCCCGGCCAGAAGGCGGCTGCCGACTATGCACATTACGCCGTCAATGAAGACAAAATAACGCTGCGTGGAAATCCGGCGCGCGTGGACGATGCAGCAAAAGGTTCGACGCAGGGAGCCGAGCTCGTTTTATATCAAAAAGATCGTCGCGTCGTAAGCGACGGTCGGACAATCGAAGATCCCGAGGGAAGAGTAAGGACAGTTTACAAAGTTCAGTGACCCACAAATAAATAGCGAAATGATCGGACAATCAATCGATTCTGTAAATTCGAACGGACATATCCACGATCACAATCATTTGGAATTCAGCGCCAACGACGTGCAAAAGACGTTCGGTTCGCGGCGAGTCGTTGACGGCGTTTCGATAAATGTTACGGGCGGCGAGATAGTCGGGCTGCTCGGTGCGAATGGCGCGGGTAAAACCACGACCTTTTATCTTATGGTCGGAATGGAGACGACCGAAAAAGGCAGTATAATTTTTAATGGCGAAGATGTCACCGGGCTGCCGATGTATCTGCGTGCCAGGCTTGGCATTGGCTATCTTCCGCAGGAACCTTCGGTGTTTCGCAAATTGACCGCTGAACAAAATATCTTAGCGATACTCGAAACTGTCGGCCTGTCCCGTGCGGAACGATTTGAACGCCTCGACGAATTGCTTGACGAATTTGGCATAGAGCATGTTCGACGCACTCGCGCCGATTCGCTTTCGGGCGGTGAACGCCGCCGTGTCGAGATCGCCCGCTGCCTCGCCTCGGAACCGCATTTTATTCTTTTAGACGAACCTTTTGCCGGCATCGATCCGATCGCCATCGACGATATTCGTCAGATCATTTTGTATCTAAAATCTCAAGGAATCGGCATCCTTATCACCGATCATAATGTTCGCGAAACTTTAGCGATTACCGACCGTGCCTACATTTTATCCGAAGGAAAGATCCTCAAATCGGGTGAACCGGCTGAACTCGTAAATGATATAGAAGTGCGAAAGCTCTATCTCGGCGACCGTTTCTCGTTGTAGTTTCGTTGGTACGTCAGCTTTCCGCGATTTTGTGCTCGCTAACTTTTGACCAAGTACGAAAAAAGGGCAGTTGACGGGCTTGTTTTCAAAACCTATGTCGGACAGGTTGCGCGCCCCGACTCTCAAGCACGGCGATGTCGTCGTGATGGATAATCTCGGTGCTCACAAAGTCGCCGGTGTGATAGAAGCGATCGAAGCAAGAGGGGCAAAAGCAATATATTTGCCGCCCTATTCGCCCGACTTGAACCCGATCGA
>JBOGOW010000719.1:0-1517 GCA_050748285.1 Pyrinomonadaceae bacterium | reverse complement strand
CCTTATTTCTTACGTAGTCCATCAAACTTGCAAGCGTAACACTCCCGTCCGGTCCTGCCGCTTTTCCCTTGATACCATCTACAAGGGCAGCACTAAAATATCCTCTGTTTTGTCCCGGGATAGTAAAAGATCGCTGGCCCGGTGAACTGGCAAACAAAACGGCAAATCCTCTGATGGACTTGTTAATTTCGTCGAATGTAGCCGCAGTTACCGTTTTAGTGGAAAGTCTGTTGTCACGCACCCCTTTGGAATCTTCCGGATCCTCACGACACGCATCGAAAAAGACCAAGACTTGTTGGATCTTACCATCCTGGATAATTTGTTTGAGAAGCGAGAGGCTAACGGACGAGGTTGCAAGAGCGGTGCTGTCGGTCCCGAAGGTCATAGAATCTTGAGCCAGGAAATACGTCTCGCCGCCCGTTTCAATTCCGTGTCCTGAAAAAGCAACTAGAAGCATCCCTTCAGACGGAACTTTGTTCTTTAGCTTGGATAGCTCTCGAATAATGTTATTTTTCGTAGGAAGCATATTGCCGACTTTTTTCGACGACATGATAATCACGTTTTTTTCAGGAAAGCCCGCATTTTTTATTATGGCGTCTCCTAGGCTATTTGCGTCGTTCTCCGGCCCAACTAGAGGAATAATTCCGTTCGCTTTGTCATAAGCTTCTACACCAATGATTAAAGCAAAACGTTTATTGGGTTCCGGCGGAGCTTGAAGTTTGCTTTGGGCGGAGGTTGGCCTTTGCAGGACAACCATGACTGTGCAGAAAAAAAGAACTATGCTGAATGTCTTCATTTAAATGTTCTCACCACCGATGTTGAAAGCGGAGCGGGGTTGGCTAAGTGTCATTTGATATCTTCCCATTGACTCCATGTTGTGTCTTTCTCGAACTGATCGGCCCTTGCCTTCCTGTCCTTGTCTTTTCGGTCCTTTATTCCATTCCACAGTTTTAAGCCCAAATCAGCGAGACCGGACAGTGCAGGAATGACCCCCTTTGATTGACCGGTTTTCGACTGGACATACTCAACGAAATCCGTAGATTCGCGACCGGCTTTTTCGGCCAGCTCCGTATATGTCGAATCCGCTTGAATATCGTTCGTCTTACCCTGCATAATTGCAGACTTTACGATAGCAACCCAGGCGTTGTAATCACCAAGGGCAAGACGATACTTAGCTTTCGCTTGCGCCAGATCAGGGGCGTCTGGACTTGTCGCAAACTTTGCCTTCATGTCACTCACATAACCTCGAACTTCGTTCTTTGCTTTAACAATTTTTAGCAGTGAGGTCGTGACTGGATCCGTTTTCTTTTGGGCAACCGATATACCGGAAAAAAGTAATGCGATTGCTATAGCAGATAGGCCGATTTGAAATTTGTGAGTCATATTCATTCTCCTATGATGAATTTCTACTCTATCGGCAAAGGTTTCACTCTGCCAAAACGAAATTGTTAAAATCTTCAAAGACCCAATTGTGGGTTAGGGTGTTGTAGATTATTCCTAAATACTTGCGAGCGAGG
>JBOGOW010000718.1:0-1532 GCA_050748285.1 Pyrinomonadaceae bacterium | reverse complement strand
GCGTGGCATTCGATACAAAATGATCTCGCCATCCGAAACCGTCGTTTGCGCCAAACCTGACGATGAAAACGCTTGAAACGTAGAAAAATGTTATATTCCCCAAAGCACAAATGAATATGAAAAGCCCACTTCTTCGATTTCTTGCACCCGCAATTATTCTGCTTTCATCTGTTTCGGCGTTTGCACAGGACGGCACGACCGGAAAAACACCCGTAATCGTAATTCCCGGGATCACGGGTTCGACGCTTTTTAATAAAAAGACGGACGAAGAAGTTTGGTTCAAACTCTTTCGTCCAAAAGGCGATGACATCCGTCTTCCTATCGATCCTATTCTCGAACGGAATCACGACGATCTCGAAGCACGAGACATTGTTCGCGGCATCAAGATCCTGAATTTTCTGCCTGAGATCGAGATATACAATCGCCTGATCTATGCGCTCGAGGAACGCGGCGGTTATCACGAGGCAAAATTCGACGCACCGGGCGAAGAGGGATTTCAAGATACATTTTACGTTTTTCCATACGATTGGCGACTGGACAACGTAGATAACGCGAGGCTTTTGATTCGAAAGATCGAGAGTCTTAAAGATAAGCTGAAGCGTCCGAATTTGAAATTCAACATCGTGGCACATTCGATGGGCGGTCTGATCGCCCGCTATGCCGCAATGTATGGCGACGCGGTTTTGCCATACGGCAAGGTAGTGCCGACCTGGGCAGGCTCGAAACATTTGGACAAAATATTTTTGCTCGGAACGCCGAACGAAGGGTCGATCCTTTCGCTTCGCGGCGTAACTCAGGGATATTCGATCAGCAGCGGAATTCCATTGCCGTTGATACAAAATTTTGACCGGTTCGATGTTTTTACCATCCCGACGGTGTACCAATTGCTTCCGCTCAGCAACAGCCTTGTGGTTTACGATGAGAATTTTCAGAAGCTGCCGATAGATATATTTGATCTGTCCGTTTGGGATAAATACGATTGGAGCATTTGGAAAGACAAAGATTTTGAGAAAGAATTCGATAAAGAAGAACAGAAAAACGCAAGGCCGTTTCTTGCGGCCGCACTGCGGCGCGCAAAACGCTTTCAGGAAGCATTAATGGTACCGAGGAACGGCAAGATCCCTGTAACCTTTTACATGATCGGCGGTGACTGCAAGGATACGCCGATAGCCGCAATGGTCGTTTACGACAAAAAGAAAGAACGTTGGGAAACGATAATTCGACCTAAATCGTTTACCCGTACTGATGGGACAAAAGTTTCCGAAGACGAGGTCAAAGCAAAACTTTCCGGCAAGGGCGACGGCACGGTCGCACTGCAGTCGCTGCTAATGGACAACATCCCGAAAGAAGAACGCGATAAATTTCTTCCAATTGCAGGCGGAATGTTTCAATGCGAAGATCACACTCGGCTCGTTACCAGCTCGGAAGTGCAGGATAAATTGCTGTCATTGTTAAAATAGCAGGTGGTTTTTGAGCGTCGAAAGTAATGAGAAGTTTTCTTGATAGTGATGAAGAACCCGCCCAGGAAAAAA
>JBOGOW010000717.1:0-1550 GCA_050748285.1 Pyrinomonadaceae bacterium | reverse complement strand
GAGTATTTCGCTATAAGAACGACAAATATCGCTATGTCGGAGAATTCGAAAGGGTGAAAGCGGGCGACTGCAATGAAAAATTGCTTTCCTTGCGATAGAGGCCGGTGGAACTTCGTACGAGCAGGCACATCTGCCATTCGGCACCGCCTTGAACGCCGAATCGACCGCGACGGGCAACAAAAACGCTTCACTTCGTATAACCGAGGTGCGCGCACCGGCCTCGACTATGCCGTCAATAGAACGTATGACTCGAAACAAGGCAGATTCACTCAGGTCGATCCTATAGGAATGGGCTCAGTATCGCTTACACTCCCGCAGACGCTGAATCTTTACGCCTATTGTGCGAATGACCCTATTAACCACACAGACCCAAGTGGGTTAGGCTTTTTCAGCTTTCTCAAGAAACTGTTCAAATGGATATTGGCTGTAATAGCTGTAATCGTCGCGATACTGACAATCATAGCTGCTCCTCCAACTTTGGTGGGGATTCTCGGCGCAATAAGTGCAAGTGCTGCGGCAGGGTCGGCTGTCGCCGGAGCTTTCGGTCTTACGACAGTCTCGAAGATTCTTGGCTGGATAGCAATAGGTACCGGAATTGGCGCTGGAATTGCCGGACTATTTGCAGCAAAACCCGATATTTCTCTAATAATAAAGAACTTTGTCTCAACGGCTGAAACGACCCTTCCATTGTGGCAACAAATCGCTAGTGCAGTAAGTAATGCCAGTGCGATTTCTAATGCGTTTGCAAGCAAGCCAAAAAAGAAACCGCGTAAAAGGCCCGGGTTATTTCAAACTGTCGACCAGGTCGCGATCTGGTGGCTGAAAATCGCAAACCCCCATTCAATAGCTATAAACAGAGAAATCGCCGTTCCAATTTGTGAAAGAACAAGCGACGGAGCGCTCATACTGGGTCCATATGATATCGGTACCAACGCCAGCTCACAGGTGAAGGATTGCGCAGCAGGCACTAAGATGGTGGGTTCAGCGCATGCACATGCGGCCTACGACCCGAACTTCGATAATGAGAATTTCTCCACCGATCCAGGTGATCGTGTAAATGCAAACAATAGAAGTCTTGCGGCAGGCGGATCTGTCCCGAATTATGTCGGAACTCCGTCAGGCACAATAAGGAAGTTTAAACCTTCTGCAATTGCTGGGACACCGAAAGGAAAAGTCATTACGTTCAAATCAAAAACATCCACAGTGGTACCGTGATAATCGGGAGAAAAAGAATGGTTCCTTCGTATAGTATGAAAATCATAGCCTGTATTTTGTTTGTTGCACTGGTATGTTCAGCTTGTGTCGACGAACAGAGGAAACATCATCAAAACGACCAAACTTTAGAATCTAATACAGTAAGCGAAAATGATCGGAGTGCCGTATCTGTAGAAATGTTGGAAAGTAATACACATGAAAGAGTCGAACAAAGTGAAATGGAGCCTTGCGGCTGGAAAGGTAATTCTGACCCCTTCAAACTACCTATTATTTCAAAGAATAATAGGGACCACCTTAAAGTGATTGCTAGCGTAGTTGAAGCGTTTAACGCGGAC
>JBOGOW010000716.1:0-1552 GCA_050748285.1 Pyrinomonadaceae bacterium | reverse complement strand
CCCCAAAACCATTAAAATGATGCTCGAAAAAACAAAAACCCAACTCCGATTTTCAAAAAATCCCGAAAATGAATTCAGAGAGAAATAAAACCGCGTTTTTCAAAGCTCTCTTGTAATGAAATGCTGATGGTGGTGTGGGAGATCAGGCTGCTAACGACGCTCTTTTTCGGGCTCGATGGCTGTAAAGTCAATGTCGTCGAGGTTACTTCCCAGCGCAAAGACCCTTGGTGCGAAGGTGTATCTTTTGCTGGTAACCGCAGCGGTATAACTTGCGGGAGGAACGTTCTCGAAACGGAAATAGCCGAACGAACTGGTCAACGCGAGCCGCACGTTGCCGGCACCGTCGTCAAGTCTTACCCTGGCGCCGTTGACCGGCCGCCCGGATACGCCGGCAACCCGACCGGTAATCGTGTACAAAGCGACAACAGCATATTCATAAGCACCGATATCTACCGTGCCGACACGTCCGGTTCCGCGCTGATCGAATGACAAAGCGGGGTTGCCGTCGCCGCAGCCGTTGGCGGTCAAGACGCAATTGTTGCCGGCATTGATCGCGGGCGAACCGGGAAGCAGGGCGTGCGTCCGTGTCGGGCCACCGTTGTCTGCTAACGGGCCGAGTAGTGCTGGCTGGCCGATAATATTGTTGCCGAGATCGTTAACCAACACGGTGTTTGTTGAGATGTCCGGATAGCTTCCCGCGGTGTTTCCCGCAAATATGCTGTTACGGACATACATGCTGGCCCCGACGAGTCCGTCTCCGGCTACGGCTCCGCCGGCATCTGCGGCCGAATTCTGCGTGACGGTCACGTTGATAAAATGGACCGGGGTTAGACCGTTGGCAAGAAATACTGCACCGCCTACTGCGACGCCAATTTCAGGAGAAATGGCTTCGTTTCCGCTTAGCGTGCAGTTTGCAATTGTCGCCGTCCAGGAAGAGTTGCTTTGCGCTATTATCGCCATGCCGCCTCCGAAACCTTGCCCGAATTCCCAACCGCTGATGTTATTTGCGATAGTGGAATCGAGAACCTGTAAGGTGCCGTCAAGATTATAGATTCCGCCTCCTGAGACTAATGCCTGACTATTGATTATCTCCGATTTATTTATCACCATGAAGCCGCCTAAATTGGCGACCGAACCCCCATAATTCGCGATATTGTTACGAAGAATCGAATTGGAGATCTCGCTATAACCGTAGTTGAGTAATGCCCCGCCGGCTCCAAGATCCAGTATTTCGAATCCGGCACCGTTTTCCATTGTCACCCCGTTTATCGTGAAATGTGCTCCGCCGTTGATATAAAAAATACGGCTTTCATTATCCCCTCGAATGACAACGCTCTGCGGGCCGGCGGGATTTGAGATGGTCAGCCTACCGCTGGAAGTGGCCGCATTTATCCCCATTTCGCCGGATGTCAAAACTACTGTGCAGACGCCGTTTGGACAGCCTGAAATATTGAAAACGATCACATCGTTGTCAGCCGTTGAATTTGCCGACGCGACAGCAGCGCGCAAACTGCCCAGGCCGCTGTCGTTTGTGTTGGTAACCGTATAGGTC
>JBOGOW010000715.1:0-1561 GCA_050748285.1 Pyrinomonadaceae bacterium | reverse complement strand
CGCGTGATGAGCGGAACAAAAGCGAACAGCGTCGAACCTGTCATCTATTATCCGCACGAAGCTACGCCCGAGATCGTCAGGGCACACCTGCGTGCCGATAAAAATCTGTCGCCGGAAACGGCGAACGCGCTTTCCGAGCTATTCAGGGTCGCATACAAACAGTTTAGCGGGACGAAAATAAAAAAATAGATACATTTTGACCGTAAATTACGCATTTACTGGCATTAGAGGGCCTTTTTGGCGAAAAATATGGAAAACACGCTTTTTTTGGCAAATTCGAGGGTCGAAACCGCAAATCCAGGCCGTTTCGTAATGGACACAACCTTCGTTCTCTTCTTTCTGGCGTTGGATATCGGAACGTCTTACGCTTCGTTTGGCTTCGACACGCTGCTATCGGCTGTCACCTTGACGATGTTCGCTTCGCTGCCGTATTTCCTGCCGTTTGCGGGTGAAAAGCCTGATTTTACGGGCTGGCTGGTCGGTCGGATGTTTATCGCAGCAATAGGAATTTTGGCCGGATTGGCCGTCGCTGCTTCGGTTGGAACGATGTTTCCGGAATCGGTTCGCTTCCTCCCGATGACGCTTCTGATCATCGCAGGAATTTTCTGCACCTACACGCAGATATATGCTATGCTTAAAGTTCGTTTGGCGAGATAGGCAAAAGGCGTCGAACGATCAAAACATCCGCGGCCGTTTCGGGAACGGTCGCGGATTTTTAATTGTCCAACATTTTGCGAAAGATATCGGCTAACCCTTGTTTGTCCAATTCATCATTTGCGATAGCTATCATCGCCCGATAAAGTTCGAGATCATCGATCAGCGGGAACTCGTAGCCATTACTCTCCAGGAACACCATTGCCGAACCGAGCGCGGTTCGTTTATTTCCGTCGAGAAAAGGTTGATTTTCAGCAATGTGAAAGGCATAAGCTGCGGCCATCTCAAACAGATCGGCGTGTAGATATTCTCCACCGAAACTTGCTTGGGGTGTCATCACGGCCGATTCGAGCAAGCCTTCGTCCCTGATGCCATTGAGTCCTCCGAAAGCATCGAGCTGTTCTTCATGGATGATGTGAACTTCCTCGACTGAAAGAAATATTGGTTCGATCATTCCGCAAGTTTCCGAAATGTTTTTTCGTGGCTTTTAATGATCTTTCGCGAAATGCTTCGAATGCGCTCAGTTCGATCAGGGGTTTCCGCAGGCTCGATTATTAATTTATGTCCATCGGTTTTCATTTCAAGTGCAGTGTCTCTTGTGATATTTAGAATATCCAGAATTGGTTTTTCGATAATGATGCCGAGGCTGTTTCCGATTGCTATGAGGTTCTTGGTCATACTAACAATGTTATAACACCGTTGACGACAATCGTCAATATTTTTTTTTGGAATAGTGATGCTCTTTTGGAGGGCTAAACCTTTGAAGCCATCACTTCGGCTGAAACCGAGTGAATCTGTTTGACCTGCTCGAATAACTCGAAATATTGTCGAGGCGTCAATGCCTGAGCACCGTCGCACAGGGCTTCCTCGGGGCAGGGATGGACTTCGATGATGAGGCCGTCGGCGC
>JBOGOW010000714.1:0-1566 GCA_050748285.1 Pyrinomonadaceae bacterium | reverse complement strand
AGAATCTCGGCGTTCTCTTGAGGTTGAATTTCGAGACCCTCAATCACGATGAGCAGATAGATTACATTCTGTTTCAAAACTATCTGCGGCATGAGAAATCGGAGCTTGGGCGAGAAAAAATTCAGCTTGACGAGATGGCGGACATTGTTCCGTTCGCATCGACAATTGCCGCGCTTGAGGATCAGCGTCGGCGTTTGGAATCTATAGAACCGGAGAAGACGGCGAAACTGCTGGACGACCTTGCGAAACAAATTGCTGGTTTGTCAAAGTCGTTTGAAACCAACAAGCCGAAGCGAACCGTTGCAAATCGCGCCGTGCAGACTATTGGATCGCTGCGATTCACGCTTCGTAATTGGTTCAACTTTCACAATGCTTATGACCCGCAGTTTACGTGGTGGTGCAAAAAACCGTACGAAGCGGCAGACGCCGAACTGCAAAAATATTCGGCGTTTGTTTCGAACAAACTGGTCGGGATCGCACCGGATGACAAGACGACGATCATCGGCGACCCGATCGGCAGGGAAGCACTTCTCGCCGAACTCGAATTCGAGATGATCCCGTACTCACCCGAAGAATTGGTTGAAATCGCGAATAAGGAATTCGAATGGTGTCTGGTCGAACTCAAGAAAGCATCACGGGAGATGGGCTTTGGCGATGATTATGCGAAAGCGATCGAGGCGGTAAAACAAAAATATGTAGAGCCCGGAAAACAATCCGCGTTGATTCGAAACTTCGCATTGGAAGCGATCGAATACGTAAAGAAAAACAACCTCGTTACCGTGCCGAAACTTGCGGAGGAATCGTGGCGAATGGAGATGATGACGCCTGAACGCCAACTCGTCGCTCCGTTTTTTCTTGGCGGCGAGACGATACTTGTTTCCTATCCGACCGATAGCATGACGCACGAACAAAAGCTAATGTCGATGCGTGGGAACAACCCGCATTTTGCACGCGCGGTTACACATCATGAACTCATTCCCGGCCATCATCTTCAGCAGTTTATGACACGCCGGTATAAGCCGTATCGCGAAATTTTCCGCACGCCTTTCTGGGGCGAAGGCTGGGCTTTGTATTGGGAATTTTTGCTCTGGGATCGCGGCTTTTCGAAAACTCCTGAAGACAAGATCGGTGCATTATTTTGGCGTTCGCATCGGGCGGCGCGAATCATTTTTTCGCTAAATTTTCACTTAGGAAAATGGACACCCGAACAATGCGTCGATCTGCTTGTAAACAAGGTAGGACACGAACGCGAAAACGCGCTGGCAGAAGTTCGCCGGTCATTCACGGGCGATTACGGACCGCTTTATCAGATTGCATATATGATGGGCGGCTTGCAGATATATTCGCTGCATCACGATCTCGTCGATTCAAAGAAAATGACCGACCGCGATTTTCACGACGCAATCCTAAAAGAAGGTGCGATCCCGATCGAAATGGTAAGGGCGATATTGACGAGACAGAAACTGAGCCGCGATCAAAAACCAGGCTGGCGGTTTTATACGGGTCTGTCGGCTAATTAGATGCACGTTTGTGAATTGCAACATCGATGAAGAGCGGGGGCAAGCC
>JBOGOW010000713.1:0-1567 GCA_050748285.1 Pyrinomonadaceae bacterium | reverse complement strand
GAATGAATCAGGTTATTTAACACAGTAAAGCAAATAACAACAAAGGTCAACACACTTTTTTTCACATTGACGCACTGCTTTTCAGATTGAACGAATTTCAGTCAATATGATTGAAATTGAGCGGTTTCTTGGCTTTCGGTCGCTGGAAAGTAGTAAACTTTAGACGGCTAAAAATGGAGAAAATGTTTGAATATGGAAGATAAAATTCTGGAACTTGTTGGAAGGAACGTGGATATTAACTGCGGCACCGGGGCGATGTTTCGCGGCGTGATCGAAAAAGCGGACAAAGGGATAGTGGCTATCAAGGATGAAGATGGCGAGATCATTTATGTTGTCTTGAAACGAATAATTGCATTTACGGAATGCAGCGAGCCGCACATCAAACCCGGATTTATCGCGTGATGCTTTAAGGAAAAAAGACCCGTGATTCGAAATCATCGGGCCTCGTAAATTATTTAGCGTTTAATTATTTCTCTTTATCGGCTTCGACATTTGGTTGCGCAGCATTCGGCACCAATCTGCGGAAACCTACGATCCGATTTTCCCAATAGCCCTCAAAAGTCGAGTATGTGATGCCTTTGCTCGAAGACGCGTGATAGAAGCCTTTTTCGTCTGCGACAATTCCCATGTGTCCCAAGCGGTTCAAAAAGACGAGCGTGCCGAATTTGAATCTTTCGTCGCCTTCGACAGGTACCGACGCATTCCAAAGACTGCGTGCGCTTTGGCGTGTGAAATCGATTCCGGCGTCGGCAAATACCGACCAGACAAAGCCGGAGCAGTCATATCGGTTCGGACCAGTTGAACCATAACGATAAGGAATGCCGATTTTTGACTGAATCGACCGCATCATCGCCGACGTTGTCGATGAAGCGTAGAGCGAACCTTTACCGGCAGACTTTGCCAACAAGCTGGTCGATCGCGAGTCGGACGTTTTCTTTACCAAAGATTCTTTGTATTCTTCGTTTACAACTAATTCGTTTGAAAGTGGAGGAGCGTTGGTCGGTTTTGAGGAGATCGTGGATCGTGTGTTATCGACGTCATCTGTTTTCGGCTGGTTTACCGGCCGGCTCATTACAGGTTTGGCAACCCTTTCTCTATCTTGAGCGATAGACTCTGTAACGGATGCGGCGCCAAAAACTAATGTGACTAGCGACAGAAATGTGATCCTTTTCAAAAACGTCAAAACTTATTTCTCCCGGATGCGGTAATTCGAAACATTAAATTAACAGCAAGCGCATTTTACTTACGCCAAGTGCTTCGAAATTGTCCGCTTGAAATTTGGTATTTACCTAAAAGGCGGCTATCGGTTTGTGAACTCAAGTGGGGCTTGCAAAAACAGTTTCAAACTATCAGCCAAAAGAGAGGATAGCATTTGACGTGCATATAGCGCAAGGGCGCGGACTGAAGGCTCAGGTGGGGTGGCTGCGTGAAGCAGCCGAAACGGTTGAATTCTCCAATTTTGGACCGTTTCGCCTCTCGGTCACCCCGCCTCAGCTTTCAACCGGCTGGGTCGCGGGCCTTTCATTTTCAAAAGGCCCGCTTTTCACTCCCTTCCCGCCGTTCCTAC
>JBOGOW010000712.1:0-1571 GCA_050748285.1 Pyrinomonadaceae bacterium | reverse complement strand
CGCCCGCAATACCGCGGCCAATCGCTGGCGACATTCCCATTGCTCTTCAACGCGATCAGTCAATAAGAGATTAGCCATCTATGAAGATGAGGGGTAAGTCAAGGCATAGTTATCCGACAGGGCGAAGTTGCTCTGTTTGGGGGATATAAGATGTTTGAGAAAAAGACAGACCCGCCTCCTTATATTTGGTTAAGTTTTGTTTCAGATTCGAGTATCGCCGTCGTTAGGGGCGTCACAATCATCTATTCGTGCAAGGACATGCCCACACTCGAAGTTTCCTTCAAGTAAAACAGTCCTGCTACATGAAATTTGTTTCGCTCATTTTTGTCCTGACAAAAATGGCTGGCCGTGCCATCACGAAAACAGAGACCTTAGCAAGAGCGGTTGATCGCGATCAATAAAAAGATCAGGCGATCAATCGCTCTTGCGGCTCTAGTGGCTAACCGCACAAGCCAACTTCGCCCCGCCGGATAAACTCCTGATAGTCGATATTGTCACGAAGCATAACGTAACAATTGACGAGGAGCTTGCGTGCCGCAGCGACCTTCGCTTTTGGCTTGCCTCTCCGGCGGCTAACCTGGGAGTAAAACTGTTTCAGCCGTTTGTCCCGCGAGACTGCGGCCGCCTGACCGAGCAGGAAGCGCAGGAGCCGCGAGCCGTGTTTGCTGATGTTTCCGATCCGTTTCCGCTCGCCGGATGATTTCTCCAGCGGGTCGAGTCCGACAAAGGCCGCCACTTGTTCGCTCTTTCGAAATCGTCTTACGTCTCCGAGCGTGTGAACGATGGCCATCGCCGTCAGCTTTCCGATACCCGAATGGGTGAGAAGCAGCTTTGCCCGCTCATCCTTATTCGTCTCTTCTTCCAGCTTGTCCTCGAGCTTCTTTATTTCCGTGCTCAACTCCTCGAACAGTGAAAAGCGAGATTCGATAAGCAGCATCTCGGTTTCGTTTTCGACAGCTGCGACAAGTCTCTGCCTGGCTAGTTTCGACTTGATCATAAACTTCGCCAGACCCTTTCGCCGTGCAAAGGCCTGTAGCTGATTGGCGATCTTTGTCCTCTGCCCGACCAGCGAGTGCCGGTAGTTCAGCATTTGCAGCATCATCTGGCTGTGATCGCTTCTCGGCTCCACTCTCGGAAACTGTCCATTCATCAGCAGATCCAGTATAGTCTCGGCATCCCGAAAATCATTCTTGTGACGTGACAAAGCCTTTCGCCGAATGAGCCTCGGATCACCGATAAGAAGTTCCATTCCATTGTCAAAGAGCATTCGCTCAAACCATTGCAGAGACCCTGTCGCCTCTACCCCAATCACCGTGCCTTTCCCGCATCCGCCATAAAACCGCTTTAACGCTGCCTTGTCAGAATGCAAAAATTGACGATATCTAATCTCATCGTCCCCAGTTTCCCAATACGCTATCGTTTGCTGGTAGGGATGATAGTCAACCCCGATGTATAATGTCATGTTGATTCCATCGGGTCTTTCTTTTTTCAAACACTTCGAGTCTATTACAAAACTCGAACCCGCTGGAATCAACTTCATAACATCACGAATTTCACGAATTATACAAATC
>JBOGOW010000711.1:0-1575 GCA_050748285.1 Pyrinomonadaceae bacterium | reverse complement strand
CTGCCCATCGACGGTCAAATGCGTATCGATGGCGTCGCGCGTCGTCCCGGCGATAGGCGAAACGATCACGCGTTCCTCGCCAAGCAGTTTATTCAATAACGACGATTTCCCTACATTGGGCCGCCCGATTATCGCCAGCTTGATCTCGTCCGGCGGTTCTTCATCGACATCATCCTCGAACGTCAACGAATCGAAAATCAGATCGAGCAGATCGCCGACCGACGTGCCGTGTTCGGCGGAAAGCGGCGTCATCGCAAATCCAAATTGATGAAACTCGCCGGCTTCATTCTCGACCTTTCGCGTCTCGGACTTGTTGGCCGCGATAAAAACCGGCTTGCCGATATTGCGCAAATAGACCGAGATCTCTTCGTCAAGCGGCGTTATGCCGGCGCGTGCATCGACGACCCAGATGATCGCCTGCGCCTTTTCGATTGCAAAACCGGCCTGCTTGAAAATGTTCGCCGGAATGATCGCTTCGTCGTCAGGCACTATGCCGCCTGTATCGACAAGTTCGAACCTTTTCGCTTTCCAATCGACCTCGCCATAAATGCGGTCGCGCGTAATGCCCGGCTCATCGCCGACGATCGATTTTCGCGAACCGGTGAGCTTATTGAAAAGTGTAGATTTCCCGACATTCGGACGACCGATGATCGCAACCAGAGGCAGATTCATAATTAAGAGAATAGGCGAGATTTCTTTCGATTGCACATCGAAATTGAATCGGCACCGAAACACATCAAAACGATTTCACTATTGCCATTCCGTGTCGCTTGACGAACAGACGGAATTAGAGGATATTGTGGCGTATCTTTTTTAGCGAAGAGTCACTATGGCAAGAACAATTCCGATGAGCCTTGGCGATCTGCCGACGATCTATAATGTGGACTTTCCGGTCGGCCCAAATATGCCGAATCTGCGCGATGACGTACTGCTTGTGCAAACGTTGATGAAAATGGCAAACTTCACTAGAAATAATCAGGGACTAGGCCCCGTCGAGGCTAGTCGCGATATTAAAGTGGATGGTTTTTTCGGACCGCAGACCAAACGAATGATCGTCGCGTTTGAAGAGGACCGTACTTCTTCAAGACGACTTCTCGTTTCTGATGGAATCATTGAGCCCTCAAGCAAGGATGGTTTTACCGGAAAAGGAGTCTTGTTCAAGATCGTTCATTTAAACCGCAGTGCGAAGTTTTCCCAAACCTTTACATTCGAATACGATGCTCTGCCCTTTCTTCCAACAACGCATCCGTTATTGCGGCCGTCGATCAGCAACGGCGCAGTTCGTCCCGCCGGAGTTTGATTGAAAACAAACGGCCCTTCGCGCGGCAAACGCAAAGGGCCGGATGGGTAATTGCTGGTACGTGTTAGTATCTGACGATATCAATGATCGTTCCGATCACCGTCCCAAGAAGTGAATACTTACCTCCCGAATATCGGCCATACTGATTTCGGCCATAATAGCCGTCCTCGTAGCCGCGCTCGAAGCCCTGTCGGAAATAGTAGCTGTATTCGTCCGGTTCGACATAATAATTGTCGTAACCATAGCTCGCATCCTGGTAACCGTATGAATTCTGA
>JBOGOW010000710.1:0-1583 GCA_050748285.1 Pyrinomonadaceae bacterium | reverse complement strand
CCATCACCGAGCCGAGAAAGAACTCAATCAAGACTAGCAATACATTCAGCTTTTTTGCAGCCGCGAACCAGCACGAAACGACCAGGAGTGAATCACCCGGCAGAAAAAATCCGACTGCCAAACCGGTTTCGGCAAAGATCACAAACCAGAGGCCGAAGTAAACATAAACGCCTAAAAAGCCGAGCAGCCAATCGATCAAATATTTCGGATTGAGAAAATCTTTTAACTGAATTAAAAAATCGATAATGCTTTCCATAAATAATTCGGAATAGTGAAAATCGAAACAGTTCTAAATTATCACTTCTCACTTCTCATTTTTCATTTCCACCCGTGTTCGCCAATCAGCGGGACGAACGCGCATGGGCCGCAGTCTTCGGTTGCGTATCCTTTTTCTTTTCGGGTTACGCGGATGAGCATTTGTTTTTCTCGGTCTTCACCGACCGGAATTATCATTCGTCCACCGATCTCTAGCTGCTCAACGAGTGGTTCTGGAATAGTCGGCCCGCCCGCAGCGACAAGAATTGCATCGAAAGGCGCATATGACGTCCAGCCTTCGGTTCCGTCCGCTCGTTTAAACGATACATTGCGATACCCAAGCCTAATAAGCCTCACTTTCGATTCGGATGCAAGCGTCTCAAGGCGTTCGACCGCAAAAACTTTTCGGCCGACGAGCGCGAGAACTGCGGTTTGGTATCCCGAACCGGAACCGATCTCAAGCACGCGTTCGCGGCCCTTTAGCTCGAGCAGCTCGGACATTCGCGCAACTATGTATGGCTGTGAAATGGTCTGGCCGCCGGCAATCGGCAGTGCATTGTCTTTGTACGCTTGCGATTGAATTGCCTGCGGCACAAAAAGGTGTCGCGGAACTCGATTCATCGCTTCGAGCACGCGTTCGTCCTCGATCTTATACTGAGTTCGAAGATGCTCGACCATCCGAGAGCGCGGGAGTGCATATTCATCGGTGATATTCGGATGTATTGCGGGCGCGTTCATGTGTTCCAGTTTGATAAAGATTCGATCGCGTCATAACTGGTCAGGTCGCTGCGCATCGGCGTGATCGAGACATAGCCCTCGTCAACGGCCTCGAAATCCGTGCCGCCTTCGGCGCGAAAACCGTCGCGCAATTCGCCGATCCAATAATACAATTTGCCGCGCGGATCAATGTGTTCGGTGATCACCGGGCGTGCGGATTTAAATCCCTGTTTTGTAATTCGAATCCCTTTTGGAACGCCTTTAGGGACATTGATGTTAAGCAGCGTGCCGTCCGGAATTCCGTCCGCAATGGCCTTTCTCGTAACTTCCGCTGCGATGCGCGCCGATTCGGTAAAATCATGACTTCGATATGAGGCAAGGCTGAATGCAAGCCCCGGGACACCAAGTATCGTTGCTTCCATCGCACCGGCGACGGTACCGGAATATGTCGCGTCGTCGCCCATGTTCGCACCGTGATTTATCCCCGAAACGCAGATGTCCGGGCGAATGTCCGGCGAGAGAATTTGATTCAGCGCGAGCGTTACGCAATCGGTCGGCGTTCCGTCAACAGTCCAGTGAAATTCGTCGATCTGACGTATCCGCAGCGGACG
>JBOGOW010000709.1:0-1591 GCA_050748285.1 Pyrinomonadaceae bacterium | reverse complement strand
GCGCATATCTATACAGTTTGTTTGCCAAGGACTACGGCGTCGGCGGCAGCGACCTTTCGCTTGAAACGCTTGTCGCACCCCCGGTGATCGAAGATGCGCCGGAACCGGAACCTGAGAAAGAGCCTGAAAAGCAGAAGGATCCGAATGTCGATGTTCGCAAAGAGATTATCGCGAGCATGAACGAAACACCTCCGAAAATCCCGGATAAGGTGAGTAACGAGAAGTCTAAAATACCGCCCCGAAACCCGGACAATTTTACAAAGATTGGCAGCATAAATTCTGACGCATCAAATCCACTTCCGTCGAATTATAAAGGTCCGGTAAACACTAGCGGAACCGGCAGCGACAGCGGCAACCGCGGACAAGGTGGAGACAGCGATGACGGTGGAGCGCCGCCGCCGCCGGTGAGAAAGGAAGTTCCGAAACAGATATCGGGCGGCGTGTTGAACGGTAAGGCGATCAGCCTTCCAAAGCCGCCGTATCCGGCAGCCGCAAAAGCGGTCCGTGCCGGTGGTTCGGTGAGCGTTCAGGTGCTGATCGATGAAAACGGCAATGTCGTTTCGGCGTCGGCTGTCAGCGGCCATCCGCTGCTTCGCGCAGCCGCAGCCGCAGCCGCTCGCGGCGCAAAGTTTAGCCCGACAAAGCTTTCCGGCCAGCCTGTTAAGGTTTCCGGCGTGATCACGTATAATTTCGTTACGCCGTAGCATCGGCGTAACAAGATCGGAGGCCCGACCGCAAAATTTCGGGCCTCCTAAAAATTTTTAGGCAATTATCTTTCGAATTTTCTGATTTCTTTTGGAGGAAAAACCATGACTTTTTTCGCAAGCCTTTTAATGACCGATGCCCTAGGCTTATTTATGATGTTCGCCGAAGGCGGGACAAAGATTTCGTTTGGCATCTATGATATCGCACGAAGCTTAACGATCCCCGGCTGGATCGTTATTATCATTCTTCTCATTCAGGCTGTCTATTTGATCGCCGTGGGGATCGAGCGCTGGCTTACCTATAACAAGGCCAAGCAGCAATCGCGTCAATACGCGCCGAAGGTTGCCCAAGCTCTTAAAACCAGCAACATCGATGAAGCGATCAACATCAGCGACAGGCACAAGGATTCGCATCTCGCGATGGTCGTCTCGTCAGGCTTGAAAGAATTTGCCGCGCACCAGGGCAATACCGATATTTCTGCTGACGAAATGGAAGCATCAAAACGTGCTCTTGACCGTGCGATCGCCGTAAAAACCGCCGAACTTAAACGCGGACTCGCAGGTCTCGCCACCGTCGGTTCGACCGCACCGTTCGTGGGATTGTTTGGAACGGTTGTCGGCATCATCGGTGCGTTCGTCGCACTTGCACAGGCTGAGAATGCCGGTATCGGTGCAGTCGGTGCCGCTATTGCAGAGGCACTCGTCGCGACTGCATTCGGTATCGCCGTGGCAGTTCCTGCGGTGTGGATGTTTAACTATTTCACCAATAAAGTAACGAGCTTTGGCGTTGAAATGGAAAACTCGGCATCCGAATTGGTCGATTACTTTATCAAGCAGCGGACAAAAGCCCTTCGCGGCTAATTCTCGTTCTTGACCTGAATTTATCG
>JBOGOW010000708.1:0-1594 GCA_050748285.1 Pyrinomonadaceae bacterium | reverse complement strand
GCCGTGCCGCGCGCGGCCGCGTTTCGTGCGTGTATGAAAACGGCTATGTAACTATCCTGAAAGGCAAATGGAAGGTGCGTGTAGAAAAAGTCGTGAACATTCCGCTGACCTACGGCGGGCGTGCGGAATTTATGATTCAAAATGTGCTTGCCGCCACGCTTGCTTGTTTTGTTCACGGCGTTTCAATCGAAGATATTCGCGTCGGATTGACAACGTTCAACGCCGGAACGGCGCAGACGCCGGGACGCCTTAATTTCATCGAGGTCGGAAGCGTTACCGTTTTGATGGACTACGCTCACAACCCGGCCGGTTTCCGCGGGCTTACAAAATTTATCGCCAAACTGCCGAACAAATACCGCACGGTGGTGATGACCGTTCCGGGCGACCGACGCGATGACGATATCCGCGAAATGGGCGAGATTGCGGGGAAGGCTTTCGACCGAATCGTTATTCGCCACGGCCATTATCTGCGCGGGCGCGATCCGGGCGAGGTCGCCTCGCTTATTCAGGAAGGCATTGTCCGCAGCGGCAATGACACACAGGTTCGCATAATTCCGGCAGGCCGCGACGCCATCCATCACGCTATAAAAAATGGACGCAAAGGTGAACTGGTCGTTACGCTTGCCGATCTTGTGCCGGATGATATTGCATATGTGCAGGAGATTCGGGATAAGCTGTTGGAGGAACAATCGAACGATTAATTTCTGAAAGCGATGTCATACAAACACCATATCCGAAAACTGCTTTGGAACTTCGGGTTCGACCTCTCACGATTTACGCCGGAGCTAAATTCATTGGCCCGGCGGCGTGAACTTTTTCGGATGTATAAGATCGACCTTGTGCTTGACGTCGGTGCAAACACAGGCCAGTTCGCCGCCGAACTGCGAAGCGATATTGGCTATCGCGGCCGCATGGTTTCCTTTGAGCCGATGAGCCGTGAATATGACGAGCTGGACAAAAGTGCTAACGACGATCCGCTTTGGGAAACACGAAATTTTGCGCTCGGCGACGCAGATGAAACGGCATCGATACATGTAGCGGAAAATTCGCTGAGCAGTTCGCTGCTTGAAATGAAGCAGGCTCATATCGACGCGGCGCCGGAATCGAAATATACGACCGATGAATCGATCGAGGTGCGTCGGCTCGATTCGATCTTTGCCGACATCCATCGCGACGAAAAAAACATTCTGCTAAAAATAGATACGCAGGGTTTTGAAAGTCGTGTCCTACGCGGCGCGGAAAATTCGCTGCGATCAATTAACACGCTTCAGCTTGAGATGTCCGTCGTTCCGGTTTACGAAAGCGAGATGCTGTTTTCTGAAATGATAGCGTTTGTGGGCGAAAAGGGATTTTACCTTGCCAGGCTCGACGAAGTTTTTACCGATCCAAAGACCGGGCAATTGCTGCAGGTTGACGGCTTCTTCCACCGATCCGTCGATCATCCGTAAATGGCTATATTCGGCATGCCATCAGCTCCAATCCAACCGCGGTACATGCCTTCGGAATTAAACGGCATTGCGACGATTCCGTTTTCATCGATGGCGATAAAACCGCCTTCGCCGCCGATGGATGTGAGGCGTTTGATGGTTTCAAC
>JBOGOW010000707.1:0-1599 GCA_050748285.1 Pyrinomonadaceae bacterium | reverse complement strand
AACTACCAGACAATCTCCCTTAAAAAACCGGATTTAAAACCTTTGGCAAACAAGGATGCGAAAATCTATTTCCACAACTTTTGACACGAACTCGAAATCCCACAAATCAACACGAAATTTTTTTCAAATTTAGTCGCCATTTTATTTACTGAGAGTGGTGCAGTTTGAAATCTTTTTGCTTTTTCAGGATAGAGATTGTCTTCGTGATCTTTGTGAAACCCTTTGTGTTCTCTGTGTTAAATTCTTTTCAAACACAAAGATCACCAAGCTATTACACAAAGCACACAAAGCCTTGGGAAATTGACCCACTATCTATTTACAAGTTACTTTGGTTACAGTCGAGAATAATGAAATTTTTCATCGCATTTCTGATAATTGTCTTTTCGTCCGCCGTTTCATTTTCGCAAACGGTTGCGACGGGCTTTGACCTTTCGAATTACGGCGTAAAGATCGAGCCCGATAAACGCGTCATCGTTGTGCTGGCGACCCTTGAGTCGGGCCGTACCGAAAACGCCAAGGGCGAGTCTGTGCCCGTTATCAAGACCGCGCTTTCCGATCAGGGGGTCGAATTTCGCGAACTTCTGAAAAGCGATCTTGCCGGAATGAATGCAAATCTGCGCCAGCGAATCTCGACCTTTTTGATCTCGCACAAGCGTCGGAATTCGAAACTAAGTGATGAAGAGTTGATCGCTCCGTTCATATCGATGGCATATGCTCTTACGCCCGTTCCCGAACTTGCCGACCCAATTGTTACATCCGATCTGCCCGGAAATCTGCTTGATGTGCTCGATTTTGCACCGCTTGTCCGCGACCTGTATCGCACGACAAATATCGGCGCAAACCTGAACGATTATGTGAAGCGGTATCAGACTGCGGCCGATTCGAAATTGCGGCCGTCGGCAAGCGTGATGGTGACCGAACTGCTTGGCTATCTGCACACGCGGCCTAACCTTTTTGTCTTCGAAAATGTAAAGACCGAAACTCGAAAATCGGGAACAAAAAGCAACGTGCTGCAAAAGAATGAGCGCCGGGAACGTGAACGCCGATTTGTGATCGTCCCCGAAATGCTTGCTCCTGTCGGTTACGTAAATTTCGTAAATATCAAAGACGAATATTTTGCCGTTATCCCGCCCGAGACCGATCTGACGAATTCCGAGGTGCGGCGCGCCTTTCTGCAGTTCGTGGTCGATCCGCTTGTGCTTGCAAATGCAAAAGACATCGAAAAGGTTCGCCCTGACATAAAACAACTTCTTGATGAGCGCCGAAAGGTCGATGCAACGATTACGCCGGACATCTTCCTTGTCTTGTCGCGCTCGCTTGTCGCGGCGATCGATGCAAAACAGACCGAATTTATAAAAAATCGGATTGCGACCGAAGCGGCCAGGAAAAAGATCGCCGACATGGGCGGTTCCGATCCGTCGAAAAAAGTCTCCGAAGAACTAAATCGTTTCAAACAATCGAATGAGGACGAACGAATACTTAAATTGTCGGAAGACCACGAAAAAGGTTCTCTACTTTCATTCTATTTTGCCGATCAGCTCGTCGGCGTCGAAACGTCGGGCACCGACATCGCCGGTTCGCTTCGCGAAATGATATTGT
>JBOGOW010000706.1:0-1605 GCA_050748285.1 Pyrinomonadaceae bacterium | reverse complement strand
CGTTGAGCCAGATGGACTCGGCATTTTCAGCATCATTCAAGGCGCTAAATCTGAGGGCATCTGTCGCGGCGTAGTTCTGCCACTTTTTCGCGTCGGCCGCGCCGCCGGTAAAATTTAGCGAAAATCGTGGAAAGTCGGACGCGGTTTGTCCTTCGAGTCGCACATTCTCACCTTTGACGTGAAGCCGAAATTGCGGCGCTGTCGTTCCTATGCCGACGTTGGTATCTGTTATCGCACCGTTAACGCCATTGATGCTGCCGAGAACCAGCGAATTGCTTAGCGTGACACGGGCACGATAGCCGATGGCGTTTGCGTTCACCAGATTACTCGCGCCAAAATTCGCCGCAAAGCCAAATGCTGTATTACTGTTGCCTACAGAGCCGCCGCCGCCGGCCGCCACTCCAAAAAAAGTGTTCTCGACGCCGGTAGAGTTGCGAAAACCGGCGCTGTTTCCGAAAAACGTGTTCCCGCTGCCCGTCGTGTTCGCTTCACCGGCACCCGCGCCGAAGAACGAGTTGCTGAATCCCGTCGTGTTGAAGAGACCAGCGTCACGTCCGAAGAACGAGTTGTTGCCGCCCGTCGTGTTCGAGGCACCGGCATCGTAGCCGAAGAACGAGTTGTTGTCGCCCGTCGTGTTCGAGTCACCGGCACTCGTGCCGACGAACGAGTTGAAGGCGCCCGTCGTGTTCAATATACCTGCAAAATGGCCGAAGAACGAGTTGCTGCTGCCTGTCGTGTTCAATTGACCGGCAAACGCGCCGACGAACGTGTTGTTGCCGCCCGTCGTGTTCGAGGCACCGGCACCGATGCCGACGAACGCGTTGTTGCTGCCCGTCGTGTTCGAGAGACCAGCGTCACGTCCGAAGAACGAGTTTTGGAAGCCCGTCGTGTTCGCTTGGCCGGCACTCCTGCCGAAGAACGAGTTGCTGCTGCCCGTGTTCGCCGCGCCCGCATTGACGCCGACAAACAGATTATTCGTTCCGGCATTGCTCAAGATACGGCTGCCGCCGATATTGTATTGCGTCGCCGCGTTAAAGATATTTGCTGTTCCGTCGCCGCTGACGTTGAAATTGCTCAAGGCTTGCGTTGTTGTCCTGTTTTGCACGTAATCCGCACTTCCGGCAAGCGGCGTTCGGGCGTCGGTTAGCCGCGGATCGGAAGTATTGACGATCTGTGCCGCCGGAATGCCGCCGACCGCTAATGTATTGTTGGCATCTGTAGCAGTCTGCGAAAAGATCGAAAATGCCGACTGGATCGCGTACGGAGCAGACGTTATGCGCTGTCGCGGTGAAAGCGTGGTAAACGCCCCCGTGCTTGCACCTGGACGCACGGCTAACTCGACCCATTGTGCAGCGATAGTGGTAAACGGCGTGAAATTAAAGCTCAATTCGACGCTAAAGATGCCGTTTGTCACCTGCACGTCCTGAACGACTACCTGCGTTGCGACCTCTGTCCCGCCGGTGTCCTGGTCAAACAGCCTGAAAGTAAGATCATACTGGCCGTTTGCGGCAATTCCGCCATCGTTCAATTTGCCCTGATAAGTAAAGGCCGATGACGGCCCACATATTTGTAAACGATTGAATCCTGTGAACAGAATCGCCAGAG
>JBOGOW010000705.1:0-1611 GCA_050748285.1 Pyrinomonadaceae bacterium | reverse complement strand
AGCCTGCATGGTCGCCGGACGGCACGAAGATCGCGTTCAAAAGCGACCGCGACATCCCGCCGTTTCGCGGTCTTTACGTTGTAAATGCTGACGGGACCGGGCTGACGCTGCTTACAAACGGCGGCGTCAACAATTCTGATTCAAATCCGACATGGTCGCCGGACGGGACAAAGATCGCCTTTGCGAGCAACCGAGACAATCTCATTTCCTCGATCTACATCATGAACGCCGACGGGTCGAATGTAATGCGATTGACCAACCAACTCCCCGTAAGCGACCAGACACCGGCGTGGTCACCCGATGGCACGCGCATAGTTTTCGAGATAAACACAGGTATCGCCGTGATCAATGTTGACGGCACCGGAAGAACCAATTTAGGAACAGGCAGGTTCCCGGCATGGTCACCGGACAGCACGCGAATAATCTTCGCCGATATCACCGTAAATGGCAATCAGCTATTCGTAATGAACGCCGACGGCACCGGGCGAACGCAACTTACGAACGGCACATTTAATGACGAGTATCCCGCGTGGAAATCCGACGGGCTGAAGATCGCATTTATCCGCAACACATCCGGCATAGTAAAACTCTGGACCATGAACGCCGACGGCTCAAATCAGATAAATATCACGGCCGGCATCGCAAACGCCGGGCAGGGCTATCCCGATTGGCAGCTTGATGTTTCACCGTATCGCCTAACACAATCCGTCTTTTCAAACGGCGGCGGAAACAGCGGCGGCGGCACATACACCGTGACCGGAACAACCGGACAGGCAATCGCAGGAACAAATTCGACGGGTGAAGGCCTAACACCCGTAATTCGCAGCACCGAATATTCGCCACAAGCAGAATCAGCGCTAGTCAATACATTCGCCGTAAGCGCCGGCTTTTGGCAGCCGACTTTCGCACCGACTGCGGCTATGGTCTCGGTCAGCGGAAGGGTTCGCACATCTGATGGCCGCGGCATTCGCAATGTGTCAATGACTGTTACAAATGGGATCGGAACGCCGCGAACGGCTTTGACGAGCACGTTCGGCTATTTCCGTTTTGACAACATCGAGGCTGGGCAATCTTACATTGTTACCGTTCGCAGCAAGCGGTACCAATTTTCCAACCCGACACAGGTCATATCAGTCAGCGATGAAATCGCAGACCTTGTTTTCACGGCATTGCCGTGAGGAACAGTGGCCGGTGGTCAGTGGCCCGTACGCGGGTAAGGGCTTTTTATTTTAGCCTCGTTTACGAGGCTTTCCAGAAGGGCGAATAGCCGCGTGCTTTAGCTCGTGGTTAGGATCGAGTTTGAATTGTCAGTCCGTTTCAACGGCCTTGCCAAATGGTGGCTTAAGCCAAAGAGAGAAGGACGTTGAAACGCCCTATGCATTTTTTGAGCGACGCACACCACGCCGTAAACGACGTGGCTAACAGCCGTCGAAGCGACGGAAAGCCTGCTAAAACAGGCTAAAGAAAACCCTTTACTTAGAGTGAGTTATTCAAAAAGGAGATGGCATGATGAATTGAGACGGTGGCGGATTATACTCTGATGTTGAAAGTACGTCGGAGTAGAGAGGCTTGAAGCTGAATATTTTCATGTGGCTTTTGACCACGTAAAGG
>JBOGOW010000704.1:0-1616 GCA_050748285.1 Pyrinomonadaceae bacterium | reverse complement strand
GCTACACCGAACAAGAGATCAGAAAAGTGCTTGGCGAAAATTTCCTCCGCGCCTTTACCCAAGCCGAAAAGGTCGCCGGCACCCGCCAGATCAGCGGGCAGGGAAGTCTAAAGAAACTAGCCTCGCAAAAGCCAGGCCAATAAATGATCGATTTGAGCTAAGGCGCCTTAAATCTTATTGCCGAAGAATTTTTCAACCACCAAATCACACGAACTAACACTAAACACCGCTCGTTTTCGTGAGGGTTTGGTGTGATTTGGTGGATGGATTTCTTCGGCCTTTACACAAACTACAGTGTTACAACCAATCCTCCGGGAAAACAAACACTTTACAATGCGCCGTGGCATTTTTTGAATTTTTTGCCTGAGCCGCAGTAGCAGGGCTGGTTTGGTTTCATCTTTGGAGTGTCGCGGACGAAAGGCGTGTGGCGGGCGGCCTCGGCGCCGGCGGCTTCGGCAGTTGCCATCGCACCGGTGAAGGCCATACCTGCGGCCTGTTTTCTTGCACGCTGCTGTGCTAGGCGTTCCAATCTTTCGCGTTCGTCGCGTTCGTCCTGCGTTACGACCTCGAGGTGGAAAAGCGCCTTCGACGTGTTTGTGTCGATGCGGTCGAGCATATCCTGAAACATTTCGAATGACTGCTTTTTATACTCAACCAGCGGATCTTTCTGGCCATATCCGACGAGTCCGATGCCTTGTCGAAGCTGGTCTATCGAAAGCAGATGATCTTTCCACTGCGAATCGATGATGTTGAGCATTATGTAACGCTCATACGCGCGAAGCGATTCGGCGCCGGCTAGTTTTTCCTTTTGTTCATAGCTGCTGATCGCCTTTTTCCAGATCGCCGCTTCGATCTCGTCGGGATTCATCGAACGAAAATCGACATTCGCATCACGTGCGGGATCGACCGAATAGATGCTCTCGATCTCAGCCGCGTAGGTATCGACGTCCCATTTGTCCGAGCCCGCTTCGAGGTTCAAAAAGCTGTGCGTAAGATCGCCAAGAAGATCGCGTGCAACGCCTGCGTCACCTAAAAGGTAATCGCGATGTTCGGGTTCGAACATCAACTGCCGCCGCAACCCATAGATCGTCTCGCGCTGTTTGTTCATCACGTCGTCGTATTTGAGGACGTGTTTACGCGTTTCGAAGTTGCGTCCTTCGACCGCTTTCTGCGCGCGTTCGATCTGTTTCGAAACCGTCTTCGATTCGATCGCGACGCCCTTTTCCATCCCGAGCCATTCCATCATCGAGCGAACTTTGTCGCCTGCGAAGATGCGCATCAAATCGTCTTCGAGCGAGAGAACAAAACGCGATGAACCGGGATCGCCTTGGCGTCCGGCGCGACCGCGAAGCTGATTGTCGATACGTCGGGATTCGTGCCGTTCTGTGCCGAGAATATGCAGGCCGCCGGCTTCTTTGACGGCTTCGTGTTCGTCAGCCACGACGCGTTTAGCCTTCTCCAATTCGGTTTCAAACTGTTCGGGCGTTGCCTCGTCCGGGTTGATCTCTTGTCGCTTTAAATAGTCATTCGCGAGCTCTTCAGGGTTGCCGCCGAGCAAGATATCGGTACCGCGACCGGCCATATTCGTTGCGATAGTGACGGCGCCCTTACGTCCC
>JBOGOW010000703.1:0-1621 GCA_050748285.1 Pyrinomonadaceae bacterium | reverse complement strand
GGGTATTGCTTAGCGTATTGTATCTGTTCGTAATTATCGTTGCTTGCCCTTGATGGCGTTCGATCGCTTCCTGCAACGTAAACGACAAACCGTCGTGCATCAATCGGTTTCGTGTTCGCAGTGCCCACAATGGAGCTGTGCGAATCTGATTTGCGGTTGAGGCAAACTCGGGTGTAGGAAGGAATGGAATTCCGTCGCCGGTTCCG
This sequence comes from Pyrinomonadaceae bacterium, assembly GCA_050748285.1. Lineage (GTDB taxonomy): Bacteria > Acidobacteriota > Blastocatellia > Pyrinomonadales > Pyrinomonadaceae > OLB17. Next base: position 1,415 of record JBOGOW010000703.1, on the reverse strand, counting down.
ATATCGTGAAGAAGAAAATCACTATACGGGTGAATAATTTTATTGCCCAGGGCCTCGCGAACGATCAACGCTCCTCCGTTGATGCGTGTTCCTGGAGGCGCCGTTGTGATCGACGACGTATGACATACTGCACAGCCGACCTGGTTGAATAAAAGTTCACCTGCATTTACTTGATTCGTTATCGGCCCACGCGACGGAGCTTTCGTAGCACGCATAAAATTAGCGAATGCTTCGACGTCATCGCCGTCATCTTCGGGTTCGGGAACCGGGTCGTAAATAGTGCCGAAACCTACGAATTCCCCACTTGATGTGTTCTCTTCCGGAAAAAACGGGCTGGTAATTCCCATCTCGTTCAAGTATGCGTCGGCGGAAAACGATTCAAGACTTGCGTGTTGGCTCTTCCATCCGAAACGCCCGATGCGGGCCTGACCATTGGCCTCCAGAACCGGAACGACCAGGATAGTGCCGCGCAAAACGCCCGGTTGATTGTTTCGAATGGCGATAAGAGTCTGATTCGAAATTGCCTCGACGAATCCAGTGCCCAGCAGATTAGTGGAAAGGCGAAACGTTCGAACGCCGTCCTCAAAATTAACCCGCTCAACAATATCGGGATGCGTCGCTCGTGAATGAACGAGCGAACCGCCCAGCGATTCAAAGAATATATCGCCGTTCAATCGTCCGGTGCGGTGCTCGGCGATCTGGCTGGCTCCGCCCGTTACAACGTTTTGGTGACATTCGCGGCAGCTTTGTCCGTTATACGTCGGCCCCAAACCGTCGGCAATTACCTCGACTTCTTCAAAGATAAAACGATTATCGTTGAATGAGCGGTTCGGCACGACGTTGTCTTCGTCTAGGGTATCGAACGGCGGTCCTTGCGGATCAAAACCGTTTGTCAGATTGTCAAATCCGGCTGCGGCTTCAGAAAACAGATTTCCAAAAGTTACCAAATCACCGTTGAAAAACTTACCGGCCGGAGCCTCTTCCTGCGGCTTGCCCTTTGGGATAAATCTCCGTTCTTTGGGTTCGGAAGTAACGGGCTTTGAGTCTTTATTCTGGGCTTGCTGACTTTGAACTTTGTTCTTAAAAGTTATCGAAAACAAAAAAGCCAAAGCGAAAAATGCGACTATCAGTAGCTTTACGATTTTCATTTTGATTCTCCGGGGTGTTTCGTTCGCGTACCGCCTGATGCTAGTGTAGTGTATCAGTAATCTCTTTACAAAAGAGGTTTTTCATGTTAAGGTTGGAGTCATGTGGAAACCAGCCGATGCGTTGATTATGACAGAAGACCAGAGACGAACGCTTGAGGCCTGGATTCGTGCTCGGACCACAGTACAGAGAATGGTTTTGCGTGCTCGGATTTGTTTGCTTGCGGCGGTCGGGCAATCGAACAACGCGATTGCCAAAGAGTTGGGCAC
>JBOGOW010000702.1:0-1636 GCA_050748285.1 Pyrinomonadaceae bacterium | reverse complement strand
GCGGGAATGCCGGGCCGATCCGATGATGAAGGTCGAACTCATTACGAGAATTGTTTTCTGTGTGTTTCGAATAATCAGCCATCGAGGTTCGGTCGCACCGGCAGAATGTAACCATACCACAGCGTTGCAGGCATTGTCAAGTGTTTTATTCACGCAACGTCTTTGCAAAAGCCCGCGCGTAAGCAAGGGCGATATGCGCATCTCCGTGCCGAAACGTGAGTGTGGGCGAGCGCGCGGACGTGAGCATTCCGGTATCGCCCTTGCTTACGCGCGGGCTTCTGCATTCGCAGGCAAGGATGCCTGCGTTCCAGTCTTTTCGCCCTTGCTCGCCGCCGCGCATCCCGCGTAATAAAAGCGTCGGTCAAAGGAACGAGCGTCCGCTGTAAAAACCCCGAACCGCGAACTCACACGCTCATAACACAAAAAAAATTCACTAACTTAAGTTACAAAGCACTAGTATTCTGTATAGTTTTTGAAAGCGGATTTGGCAGATTAAGCGGATCGACGCGATAAATCATCAGAAATCCGCGTCATCAGCTAAATCCGCGTTCAATTATTTTTAAAAAGTTCGTCTCCCCGCAATATTTACCAATTGACCAGCAAAGCAAGTGCTGCACTTTCTGAACGAAATTCTAAAGAACAAAAAGATTTTCTTCCGTGGCGATCGGAACTGCGGAAAGAGCGATGTGTTCATCAAAAGTTACGAGTCTGCCGCCATTTTTCGCCGCGAGGGCGAGAAGGTAAAGATCGGTTATCTGGTTAGGACGGTGGATTCTGGTGGGTGAAAATATTGCCGGATCAAGCAGAGAGAGCTCATCCGTCCAAAAGCGATGATTTGTAACTCGAACAAATTCATTCAAATGTTCAATTCTATCTGAGATCGAAAAACGCCTTGTCCTGCTATAGCTGGGCGTGGACATTACTCGGATAAATGCATTTTCCGTAAGCGGACAGCTTGCCCACCCGCGCTCACGTTCATCAGCAAACCACTCGTGCGCGCGTTCGTTCAAGATATGATCGGAATCTAGCAATGCTATGAGGACGTTTGCGTCCAATAGTGAACGCATCTTCAAATTCCCTCATCGTCCATGATCTTTTGAATATGTTCGACGGTAATGATCTCACCGCGCGACGGCAACTGGGGAATTCCATTTCGATAAATAAATTTTTTGCCGGAATTGCCTACGGTTCCATTAAGCGCTTTGCGGGCAAGAGACGATATCTCTCGCCCAGTAGTGCTTTTCTTACGACGTGCCAATTCCTTTGCGGCCTGCAAAACATCGTCTTCTATATCAAGTGTTGTGCGCATGCATCTGATGCTACTACATCAAATGTATCAGTGTCAATAGAATCGATTTCGGGTCGTTGTCATTTTGGTTTTATTACCATGATCACGCTGCCAACATTGGATTTTTTGTGTATTTTAGTGTTATTTAGTGGACACTTCTTTTGCCAAGAAAAAGGGAATCCACCAAACTACATGAAATTACACGAACAAATCATAAAATTATTCTAATGAGAATCCGAACAAACCCGTTATCTAATTTCAACCCGGATTACGCATTGGAACATTCTACTATCGGGTAAACCTTGGAACCGCGGCTTTTCGGCGGAAAAACGGCTGAAAGCTCTAAGC
>JBOGOW010000701.1:0-1670 GCA_050748285.1 Pyrinomonadaceae bacterium | reverse complement strand
GCCCTCTTCCGAAGGACGAGAATTTATTTCTATCGCCGCGATATTGATGGAAGAGGACGGCGTATTGAGACTTGATGACCCGGTGCGAAAATACTTTCCCAAACTACCCGAATGGTCTAAAAACGTTACTCTTTGGGATCTGCTAAACCACCGTAGCGGTTTTGTGGATGAGTGGGCGGAAATGATGCTTACACAGGGGGCGATGTCAAACCGCTTTGATCTGTCGGAGTTCTTGAATCTCCTCTACCGGCAGCCGAATCCGTCGGTCGAACCCGGCAAAGGCTATATGTACAGCAATTCGGACTTTGGATTGCTCCGCCTGATACTCGAAAAGGCTTCCGGCAAAAATCTTTCCGATTGGTTGAAACAAAGAGTATTTGACCCTCTCAAAATGTTCTCTACACGGATGCAGGACAATTCGCTGGATATTGTTCCAAATAACGCCACTGTTTATATGGCGGTTCGGGAAAAGATGTATCAAATGCAGCCAGCGCAAAAGACTTCGCCGGGAGGGAACTATTTCATACTTACCAACGCCGATGACCTTGAACGATGGTCGGCCGCACAAAGCGACAGTTCGACAGACGTAGCGAAAGCCACCGCCCGTCTGTTAGCGAACGTAAGAATAGTTCCCGTAAAAGATCATCATTACGTTTTTGGACAGTCGTATCGAAAGTTCAATGGTGAGACAGTTGTCTTTCACGAAGGTGTCAATGGCTTTAATTACCTTACCCGCGTGCCCGCAAAAGGGTTGGCAGTAATAACGATCGGGAATTTGAATCGTACGGGATTTGCCTACCAAAACAATTCGATTGTTGAATACTTGTTAACAAAACCCGGACAACCTCAGCCGCCAGATCCGCCGCTGCCCCAAATTCTAATAAAGCCGATCTCCGTCCCAAAACAGGACTTAAAACGATACGCCGGAAGATATTTATGGCAGGACCAGTCTGGATATGAAAGTTACTTACCCGGAAGAAAAACCAGCGACTTCGTCATAGACGGCGACGTATTAAAATGCAGGAATTGTGCTGCCGAACTCTCTTCGCTTATTCCGGTTGGGAAAGCTCTTTTTTATTTTAAGGATCAGGACAATATCGGGTATCAAATCGAATTTAGCCAGCCTGCACGCTCCGCTCGGATGCAGGCCGAGGTTAGGTTTAGCGACGGATTCCCGCCGATCAAATTGCAGAGAGAATCGGTCGAGATCTGGCGGCCGTCGAAATACGAGCTTTCTCGCTTTCGCGGAAAATACTACAGCAAGCACCTCGATTATTACTGGACACTCGAATTGAACAAAGAAGGCCAACTAGTCATCAAGCGCCCGACCGTAGCCGACACCGTCATTGATCCGGATGGTTTGAATCAATTTCATTTGATAATTCAGGGTTCAAGTTCTGGTGGCGGCTCGGATGGATGGATGCTATTTCACAAGGATAAAAATGGGAAAATAACGCATTTTACAGTGTAGAATGAGCGATTGATGCATCACCGGTTTGACAAGATTCAGCCCTAATTCAATATTTATGAAAACACTAATTAAAAACGGACGCGTTGTTACTGCGGTTGATGACTATTACGCAGATATTCTGATCGAGGACGCCGCGGTTTCGTTGATCGGGAAAGAGATCAAAACGCAGGCGGATGTGGTGATCATAGTGGGTGGCGAG
>JBOGOW010000700.1:0-1673 GCA_050748285.1 Pyrinomonadaceae bacterium | reverse complement strand
CACCTCGCTCGTAGAGATCTCTGATGAACTGCGATCGCTCACCGAGAAAGGATGCGTGTTCACTCCTATTTCGGCCCTCCGTGTTGTCAAGTTTCGCGAGGATGAGGTCGGACCTGCTCACCGATTGGATCTCGTTTATTGCCCTCTCGGTTCTCGGGTTGGATCGTGAGCCGGATGACGGATGCTCGATGCCGTCCACCACTCTCTCGCGGGCCGCGTCACGAACCAGCGATCTGCCGACCTTCTCAATCGCATTCCTGACTATATCCGCGTGACATATCTGTCCGGCACGACAGAAGCACAATATGGCTATCGTCTGGCCATCGCGGACCGCTTCGCCGAGTTTCAGCATCCCATCGCGGATACCGCCTTCATTCGCTCTGTAACTTTGGCGAAGACGCTCCGAGTAGGCGACCAATGCGGCATCGCGTCCAAGGCCCCGTGGTGCAATTTCGCTGCGCTGGGGCAAAAGTAAACCGAGTCCCGGTGTGGAAATGTTTCCAAGATCGAGCGTGCTACGCGATGTCTCCCTTGTCCCATCGTGAATCCGTGCTAAAACCTGGTTGCTGAGGTCTGTTTGCATTCGATATGTATACCGGTGAACCTGAAGTACACCGCCTCTCACATGTCGGATAGCAAACGTTATGCCTCTTCAACCAACGCAATTGATCCCACTCAGCGGTTGTGGCCGGGGCTTTTTGGCTCTTTGAGCTTCTCCGACCTGATAGGAGTCTTTGCCTGATCCTCGCGTGCTACAACCTCCGTCCGATCAACGGACCTTTGAAGAGAAGGATCGCGCTCTTTTTCCGGTGTGTAAGTCGGCAACTGCGGATTCTCGAAATCACTAAGGATCTTTCCAAGCGAACGCGAAGGTTGGTCTACCGCCGTTTCCAGAACCGGTTGGAGCCGTGCCGCCTCTTTTGGATCTTTTGTATTGGATACCCGCATTTCTATAGCGATGATCTCCGATGAAGTGAACACCGGACTGTACATCGGCTCGCTCTTAAACCCTAAAAGAGAAAATTCCTTAAACTCGACAGAATCGCGGAAGGCGAAAGCCATAATGTCTTTCGCCGCAGAAACCTCATCCTTTAATCGTTGCTGACGACCTTTGACGAGGTTGGTAACAGTTCGTCGCAGCTCTCTATGTTCGCGGCCCTCGATAAGTTCTCGCAATGCGCGATCAAGCAGCGAACCTCGACTGGGGAGATCTACGTCGTGCAGGCTCAAAAAAGCGACGCTCCCCGTCGTCTTATCGGTAACCGCGAACTTCTGAAAGCGTTTCGATTCGGTAAAGGTTTTTAGATCCTCCTTTGCCTTGTCGAGTTCGACTCTTGCGACGATCTCCCGTGCGAGCGCACGACCGGCAACCAGGTTGTCTTTGTGTCTGGTAAAGTCGGCTGCCGGGTCGACTTTTAGAAGTTTGCGGGAGGCGGGGGAGTCGCTTCCAGCGGAGTCGACAAGTGAGCGCTGTTCTCGCCAGCTCTTTTCGTAATTCTCCTTCATTTTTAGACGCAGCGACAGAGTTTCCATCTCCGCAATTTGCTCGGTCGAATACATGGGTTCCGTCGTCGTCTTTTCGGGATCGGTCGTCAAGATCTTCTCAAGGGCCTTTACCTTGTTCTTTTCGGTTTTCTGCTCTTTTCGGATCTCTGATAGCTGCTCGTTAAGGC
>JBOGOW010000699.1:0-1678 GCA_050748285.1 Pyrinomonadaceae bacterium | reverse complement strand
GAATTTATTCGACTCAATAATCAAAATCCAAAGCCTTTCAAATGGACCAAGAAGGCCGAAGAAATATTGAAAAAAGTAAACCATTGTAAAGGTCTAACGGAAACAGTACACTAGTTGTGGACGAACCAAAAATCGGACGGACTATTTTTGCGGAAACTAAACCTGAAAATCGATTAAATCAAATTGCACATTTTTATACTGTCCGTTTCTTGCCGGAACTATATTTTTCTTGTCATTTCTTACTGACTTTTTGCGCCTTTCTCTACCTGAGAACCTGATAAGCAATCCGTCGAAAAAAAATTTGAAATTTTAATATCTATGAAGAGCGGTATGCCGACGGCGTAATACCGTTGTGCCTGCGAAACGATTGTGTGAATCGGCTTGGGCTGCCATAGCCGACGGCATACGCAATCTCGGTTACTGACATTTCGGTTTCCCGAAGCATTTTCTTGGCGCGTTCCAAACGCAGACGAACTATGAACTGATGCGGGGCATATCCGGTCGTGTCCTTAAAATTATGAGCAAACCGATATTGGTTAAGACCTACAATTTCAGCAAGGTCGGACAGGCGCAGATCTTCATGCAGATTGGCATCGATATATTTGGTTATCTTTTGAAGATTTCCCGGCGTCAATTTGGCATTTTGAATCCGATCTTGAACCCTCACTGTTGAGTACTGATTTGTTAAGTGAGCCGATAATGCGGTGCAGATCGACTCGCCATAAACACGTCCCGAAACGTAGCCGCTTTCTACTTCGGATTTAAGCGCCATAGCTATGTGCTCGATCTGTTCATCTTTGAATTGATGAATTTCTGCGATTGTCGGCTTCGATGCGAAGGCGTTTTCCGACACGAATAATACAATAGAATCGCGGTGATGGGAGCAGACGGGTCCGGATGTTGCTGCGGAAAGCATGCAAACCTTTCCGCAGTTCCCGTCGTTGTTTCCAGGCGTGTAGTCAGAAGGTATTTCGGGATTTTCAAATGTCGGGAGTTTGATGATCACATTGTGATTCGCATTATTAAGTTTTATGGTGCTTGATTCGCTAAAGCGATGCTTCTCAACAATAAGATTCTTCCATTTGTTTCCGCTTGACCAGAGAACTCGCGAACTGGTTATCGCCGCCGACATCGGCGTGTTTGTTTCGCTTAGCGAAGGTAAGTTTCTTTGCACGCGATTTTTCTCTTGCAACTTCGGAAACAAGTTGATTCCTTAATCGATTGAAGTATCGAAAATTTGGAATTTTTCACCGGCTTCGCATGAATTATTACGGATAAAATGAGTTCAAGGGGGAATAAGCTATCGAAATACTAAAAGGTTAGGTTTTGCATTCACAAACAAAGTATGTGAATTGCATCAGCTATTTACTTGGTGTGGCGAAATCATAATACCACGATTTGTCGCAGCTGCAAAGCTATTCGAATTCCAGGTAGTGGGGCAGCTTCAAAAACTCTGTGTGCTTTGTGTTCTTTGGCTTTGTGTCCTCTGTGAGAAAAAAAGACTTAAACACGGAGTTCGCAAAGATTTTCACAAAGGTCACGGAGTATGGGGCAAAAATTAAAGTTCAATCGGAGTGTCAAAGGCTCAAACTGACCCACCACCGAATTCCAGGCAGTTCGAACACCGCCCAGGGCTGCATCGTGTCTGGTAAATAATTCTTGAATGACGGGCATATTT
>JBOGOW010000698.1:0-1688 GCA_050748285.1 Pyrinomonadaceae bacterium | reverse complement strand
ACCTAACGCCGAGGCAGAAGCTCTCATTTACCGCATTGAATTTTTTTGAATCGTTCGATCAGGATGACGATCAAGCTTTTAATATCGACCGGCGCACGGATCGACTTCGCATTCGGCGCACTTCGCAGCGGCAAATTTTCGGCGCAACTTTGAGTTCGATCATCGGCGCGAAAACCTTGGCGCAGACCACCGGCTGGCTCACCGTTTCGCACAACGACGGCAGTTTTTTTGTTCCGTTTTCAACTTTTCAACAGCGCTCGCGCGATCTACGCGATTCGCAGGTTGGCGTGAAAGAGGAACTGACCTCGGCGATCTCGCAAAAATTTCAGATCGCGGCTGGCGGCGGCGTCTATTTCGATCAGGCAAATTATCACACGTTCGAAAACGGCGCAAACTTTTTCAGTCCGCTTGAGGAAGAATTTTTCGCTCCGGTGCGCGAAAACAGATTGGCACTCGAAACAAAAACTTCCGCTTACGGTTATGTTCAGGGAACCTGGAACATTACGAATCGCCTTTCCGTAACGCCCGGCATACGTGTCGATCATTACGGCGTTACCAACGAGACTTTGGTTAGCCCGCGTTTCGGCGCAAGGTTTGGCCTGACGCCGAAAATCTCTTTCACATTTGCCGCCGGAGTTTATCGCCAGCCGCCAAGCCTCTTTGTGTTATCGCTGACAACGGCAAACCGAACGCTAAAATCTCAAACAGCGACTCATTTCATCGGCGGCATTGAATGGCTTGCGCGCGAGGACACGCGCGTCCGCTTTGAGTTTTATCGCAAAAATTATGACGATCTCGTTCAACGTCCGTTATTTCCAACGCCCGGCTTTGTCGCAGACGGCAACTATATCAATTCGGGCAAGGGCACTGCGCAAGGTTTTGAAATCTCGGTTCAGAAAGCGTTGTCGCGATTTTTTTCGGGGCAGGCGTCTTATGGATACATAAAATCGCGAAGGCAATTTTCAGCAAACGGTTTTGAATTTCCATCCGATTTCGAACGTCCGCACCAGCTTACATTGATCGGCATTACAAAATTTTACGGGTTCAGCGTAGCGGCGAAATATCGCTTTGCCAGCGGCTTGCCATACACGAACCGCACGCCGGTCGAACTCGCCCCGAACAGCGGTGCTTTCCTGCACCGCATCGGTCGCGAAATTGACATCAACACACTTCGCCTGCCGAATTTTGCAAGCCTCGATCTTCGCGGCGAAAAGCGGTTCAACTTTAAACGTTGGTCGATCTCGCCCTACGTCGATATTTTTAACATTACAAATCACGACAGCATCGTCGAACCGAATTACGAATTCTTTGATCCGAACCCGCAATTTTTGCGAGAAAACCGCCGCCTTCCGATCTTTGGCCTCCGCGTGGAATTTTAGTGTCCGGTCAGATTCGAATTACAGAATGCGAAATTTGTGATAAAATCTGCGACGGAAAGGGCGTATTTCGCTCTCAAATTTCATTTCAAAATATTTATGAAATATTGCCCGACCTGTGAAACCCGCTATGACGAAGAGATACTGCGTTTTTGCATGAAGGACGGCACGCCGCTGATCGAGGAAGGCGAGCCGAAATTTACAGCGATGCCAAGCGAGAGCTTGGAGATCGAGGATGATCCGAGCGAGGTAACGATAATTCGCAAAAAGGGTGAGGTTGTGATCCCGCCGCCCGAAATGGATGAAGAAGGC
>JBOGOW010000697.1:0-1701 GCA_050748285.1 Pyrinomonadaceae bacterium | reverse complement strand
CCGTAAAACCTTTCAAAAATGCCCTGAAACTGCGTGGTTATATCTTCTAGTTGAAAATATTCTTCGTAAAGTTTGTTGTTGCAGTTTTCGCAGAACCATAGGAGGCCGTCGAGTTCACCGTCGCGGCGTTTGCGTTCGATGACGAGGCCGACGGTGTTTGCTCCGCGAACCGGATTGTGCGGAACACGCGGAGGAAGCAGAAACATCTCGCCCTCGCGGATCGGCACCTCGACCGACTTTCCGTCTTCTTGTATCTGCACTTTTATATCACCTTCGAGCTGATAAAAAAGCTCCTCGCCCTCGTCCCAATGATAATCTTTCCGCGAATTCGGCCCGCCGACCACCATCACGATAAAATCATCATCGTCATAAACACAACTGTTCCCAACCGGCGGCTTCAGCAAATGCCGATGCTCATCGATCCATTGTTTGAAATTGAAAGGCTGTCGGATCATGGCGTTTAATATGGTCGCAAGCCGAGGCTTATTTGAATTGAAATATCCACTTTTCTCAATGTTGCCGCCTCAACCTTGCCTAATTTTTTCAAAAGTCGGCTGTGATCGATGGATCGAATCTGATTCAACAAAACGGTGGATGTTTGCGTCAGCCCGCCTTCTCCGGCACTAATCAATACATCCGTCGGGTATCGATGATCGCTAACTTTTGATGTGATCGCAGCGACAATGGTTATCGGGCTGAACTCATTTCCGGTATCGTTTTGGATGATTAATGCTGGGCGAGTTTTTCTTATTTCCGAGCCAACTGTCGGGTCAAATTGAACCAAATAGACCTCGCCTCGTCTGGGCGAAACTAGTCTTTCCACATCTCTTCCTCAAGCGGAAACCACTCCTCCGCCATCGCAAGATCCCTCTCGGCGTTTGCGATAGCACCGGCTTTTATGGCTTCCCGCATCTGAGCTGCCTTAACTTCGTGTATATGCTTTCTAATCGCTACGTCAATGAATGTGCTACGCTCTCCCTTGTCGGCCACAGTCTCAAGTATCGCAACGGTTGACTCAGGCAAAGTTATGTTGATTCGGCGATGCGCGGTCTTTTTCATGAACCAGATTATACACACCGCTAATACACATCGTCAACTGACGGGCGATTAGGGAACTCGGTGTTTTGTTATCTGAAATGGATTCGAGAAAGTAGATATAACGCCATGCCGATCAAATTTCGGCAAGTTTCTCGACAGTACGCCAATTGCGGGCGGTGATCGGTATCTTTAGCCTTCGCTCGATCAATCCGCGACCAATCTGGCTTTCGGCCACGCCGTCGAGCAGAAGTGCGTAGATCTCACGGCCGCGCACTACTATTTTCTCGCGGTCGGTTTGAAAGGAAAGTGCCTCTGCTAGTTTGTCGTCGGGAATTTCCTCACGCAAAAATAAAACGTGCATCTGCTTGTGGCTTTCGTATTTTCCGTTGAAAGGATTATTGGCGAGAACAGCGTCAATTTCTCGTTGTTCACGAATCATCACGGAAACTGTCAATTCAAAAGCTTCTGCAATACGCTTTTCGATCTTTGCAATAAGCTTAGGTTCGGTTGTAGTCCTTACGTCAAAAGCGAGATTACCGCTGTTTATATAAGTGACAACATTTTCAAAACCGCATTTCTCAAAAACGGCTTTGAGCTCGGTCATCTTTATCATATTGTTGCCGGTGACATTTATGCCGCGAAGCAGTGCAATATACCTCATAA
>JBOGOW010000696.1:0-1708 GCA_050748285.1 Pyrinomonadaceae bacterium | reverse complement strand
GTATTTCCCAAGTCCTATGGGAGTAGCGCGTAAAGCGTGATGACTGAAAGGGTAATACCGTGGGAAGAAAGAATGACTCAATTAGATGTTGCTACAAAAGCTTATATTGCAGGTTTTCTCGACGGTGACGGAAGCATTATGCTTCAGATCAAACCTCGAAAAGATATGCGATTTGGCTTTCGGTTACAAGCTACAATATGTTTTTATCAGGACTCTAAACAGGAAAAGGAGTTGCGTTGGATTCGTGAACAACTGAATGTTGGTTACATTTCCAGGCGTAATGATGGAATGTCAGAGTTGAGAATTAACGGATTTGCTTGTATCGAAAAGGTTTTGTTAGAATTGCGAGAATTTGTTCGATTCAAGCGACGACAAGTTGCATTGATGTTGAAAGCACTCAAAATTGTACAACAAAAAATGACGACAGACAGTTTTTTACAGGCGTGTAAGATAGCCGATGAGGTTTCAAAGGCAAATTACAGGTCGAATAAAAAACATACTGCTGTTACTGTAGCAAATTATTTAAAGGAAAAATCTTTCCCCGTAACGACTGAGGCTTGACAAGCCGAGATAGTAGTCGCTATCGCGTATTAGGCGATAAATTTATGGCTATTATAATACGCCAGCATCCTAATCCGATTCGGAAAGGATGAAGATATAGTCTGATCCATGTAGTAATACAGGAAACGATTGACGAGAGGACCGGGATGGATCCACCTCTAGTGTACGAGTTATCGCGCCAGCGGTATCGCTCGGTAGCTATGTGGAGCATGGATAAACGCTGAATGCATCTAAGCGTGAAGCCAGACCTAAGATTAGTTTTGCCAGTGAGACTCGTGGAAGACCACCACGTTGATAGGTTGGAGATGTAAGTACAGTAATGTACTTAGTTGACCAATACTAATAGTCCCAAGGCTTGACCATAAAATTTGTTGACAAGCAATTTTATCTCAAGCAGCTCGTGGAAATAATACAGTGTATTCAGTTGTCAGAGATCAATTCGTTTGAAATCTTGGCAGGCCGATTTTTTGTCGGCACTTGGCATCAGCAATTGGTAGTTTCTTTAACTGCCTACCGCCCACTGCCTACTGCCCACCGCTTTTCCGGTGATTGTATCGGCAGGGTCACACCCGTTCCCATCCCGAACACGGTAGTTAAGCCTGCTTGAGCCGATGATACTGCAGCTTTCAGTTGTGGGAAAGTAGGTAGTCGCCGGATTTAATTCAAGAAAAGCCTGTTCAGCAATGAGCAGGTTTTTCTGGTTTCTGACAACTTAATAGTGATAAAATATGTGGCGAGGTGTTATCTTATGTCGTCAACATTCGAAACAGTTTTGGAACAAGCAAATGCCCTCTCGGCTGCCGATCGTAAAAGATTGGCATTGATCCTAGGCAAAAAAAACGGCAAATCGGTTCAGATCAATGAAGAGTGGGATGATGACCCTATAATCGTCGAGCTTCGCTCAAAGGTTGATGAGATAGAAAAATCAGAAAATCCAAAGCGAGATTCATCCGCGAAAATCGCTGAACGCATCCGTAAGTGGAATGACCGTGGTTACGAGCTATGAGGCGGATATTGATAGATTCCAGTGGAGTTCGTGTCAAAAGTTGTGGAAATAGATTTTCGCATCCTTGTTTGCCAAAGGTTTTAAATCCGGTTTTTTAAGGGAGATTGTCTGGTAGTTTGACCTCCTTTAGTTTTTCGGGGA
>JBOGOW010000695.1:0-1708 GCA_050748285.1 Pyrinomonadaceae bacterium | reverse complement strand
GCGGCAGGCAGGGTTTTGAAATCCCTGCCTGCCGCTCCCGTTTTGGGCTAGGTCAACTATTGCGGGCGTGTTAAACTCTATCGTTTAACGTCGGAACGGATTCATTTCCGCGTCGCAGGACGGACAACAATAGAGGAGTATCTAACATCAGAAGTCGGAGATGTTTTTCTTTAATAAAAGGCAATTTTTGGTTTTTCTTGCACTCGCCGCAACGGTGTTTTCCGCCGGCTGCATTACCGTAAAAAAAGAGAGTTCGACGCCTACGCTTCTCGCAACTGTAACGGCCGATGTCAACCGGCTAAAGGATGAGGTCGAGCGGTATTCCCGTGTCGGCTCGCTTCGGGCAAAGATGTATCTCGAATTTGAGGACAATTCTTTTGCTCAGTTCGGCAGTAAAGAAGTGTATCGCCGCGCCGATGGCGAGATCGTCGTGCAGCGTCCGGCGAGCATTTTGTTAAAGGTGCAGGTTCCTGTTATCAAATCAGACGTCGCGCAGATGACCTCGGACGGCGAAAAGTTTCGCGTTGCGATTCTTCAGGACGGCGGCACAGGTAAATACAAAAAATTCGTAATGGGCACTAATAGTGCCGATTATTCGGCGTTGCAGCAAAACCTAGACGCTGCAAACGGCGACACTACTGCGGTGCAGAATGTAAATGCATTCGCCAATCTTCGGCCTCAGCATTTCACCGATGCGATGCTCGTCCGCCCGATCGACCCGAATAACCTTTACACGCACAGCACGATCTTTCAGATCGAAGAGGACTTAACTGAGAACAAGAAATCGCCGCTGCGAAAGGTAACACGCGGCTATTATCTGCTGGACGAATACGTGCGCGAGGCTAACCGCGAACCGAGAATAACCCGTAGGTTTTGGTTCGATCGCGTTGGGAGAATCCGGCTTGCCAGGCAGCAGATCTTCGATGCAAAGGGTGAAATTTCATCTGATATTGTTTACGGCCGCGAGGGTGATCTAACAAATACCGGCGAATATAAGAGCCTGCCGCTTGAAATAACCGTAACGCGTCCGCAGGAAAAATATTCGATGAAACTCAAATACCAGACGCCGGAATCGGTCGCCATCGGTCAATCGTATCCGCCGGCGGCATTCGTTCTTGAAAACACATGGGAACTCGAGGTGCTTGATCTTGATAAGAAACTGCAGGAGTTGACCGCCACGCAGACAGGCGCGACCAAGCCGGTGTCTTTGACCCGCGTACAATAATTATTTTATTAGCGTGATCCTTCAAACAGAAAATCTGACAAAGACGTATAAGATCGGCAAGCTCGATGTGCCGGCACTTCGCGGCGTTTCGCTCGCTGTCGAACGCGGTGAATTTGTCGCGATCATGGGTCCCTCGGGATGCGGCAAATCGACCTTGCTTCATCTGCTCGGCGGCCTGCTTTCCCCAACCGGCGGTTCGATCCATATCGACGGCGAAGACATTTCGAAAGTTTCAGACGCTCAGCGCACCGATATTCGGCGGCGGAAGATCGGGTTCGTGTTTCAACGTTTTAATTTATTTCCGACGCTGACCGCTGACGGCAATTTAAAACTTGCAGAAAAGATTCATACCGGAAACGGCGGCGGAAGCGCGGAACGTCGGCGTGATGTGCTCCGGCTATTAAAGCTCGAAGACAAGATCAAACATAAACCGCTCGAACTTTCCGGCGGCGAGCAGTTGAGGCAGGTCGGTCGTTACGGTCT
>JBOGOW010000694.1:0-1713 GCA_050748285.1 Pyrinomonadaceae bacterium | reverse complement strand
CAAAGGCCGCGAAAGACCATGCAGTAGTTTTTAGCGAGATCGACCAAAAGGCCGGCAATTTTTGCTTTATCACGCTTTACGCCGCCAGTCAGAGCGAAGGCTCGCCGCAGAAAGATTTTGCCCGCGAGTGGAAAACGCGCGTCGTCGAACCGTGGGGCGGCGAAGCCACCCCGAAAACCGAGACGGTTCCTGACAACGGCTGGACAGGCGTCGCCGGCGGTACGCAGATCGAATTCAACGGCACCAAAGCGTTTGCGTTTCTAACGGTCGTCAGCGGCTTCGGAAAAACTGTCAGCGTTTTGGGGATATTGAACGCCGATTCCTATCTCGCTCCGCTGCAGGCGTTTGTTGAGAATTTGGACATCGACAAAACTGCCGCAACATCAACAACTAAAACCGCTGCCACAGCAAGTTCGGCTTCATCGACCGGTCCGCTGCAATATGATGCATATGAACATCTTATTATTACGCCTCCGACGCGTCAGCTTACGCTTGCCGATCTCGTGGGCAATTGGGGCGAGGCCGCGAGTTTTCATCAACGATACGTTTACCGCGATTCGGGAAACTACGCCGGAGCGGATTCGCTCACATTCAAATCGAAAATGACGTTTACCTCCGACGGCGGCTTTTACGATGATTTTTACGCGATCCAAAACGGTAAAATGATAAAGGAAAAAACGGCCGGTAGTATTTCGGTAAGCGGACGCGTGCTGTCGATCAGGCAGCGCAACACCGCCAAATACGTGATCCGCGGTTGGCTCGAACTGCCCGATATGACCGTTCTTGAGGTTTGCGGCCCGTGGTATGACGACGACGTAATTCCGCAAGAAATATTCACCAATCCTGCACAAGGCGCCAATCTAAACAAGCAATGGGCACGGAAAAAATGAAGTTGTGGGCAAATTTGTTAGTGGTTAACTCTTCAGTCAGCTTACGAATCTCGGAGTTCGATAGCCTCGACTGGATCGCCGATTCTGATCGAACTGCCGGGATTCTCGGGGATTAGATTCTGCCCAAAAATAACGGCATTCGGCGTCAGGCCCAGTTCTTCGACACGCTCAGGCATTACGGATTTGGCCACTCTGAAGCCGGCAAGCGTTCTAAGCGGCTCTTTACCGTCGAATTCGCCGCTTGATTGCTCGACTGTAGTTATCACGCAACGTTCGGATGGCTTGGTCGAACGAAAGACCGCCTCGCCGACGCGAATTCTTCCCCAATTGTCTTCCTCGAACGCGGTTGAACCCGAAACCACAAAATTTGGCCGGAAACGATTCATCGGCAGCGGAGCCCGGGATCCCTCGTCCTCATTTTTTGCATTCAGAGAAATTCTCCGATTAAGCTCGTCAAGCGAGGCTTCGCCAATAACCATAAGCGGAAACCCATCGGCAAAACTCACAATGTCTTTGCCGGAATCGAAAAGCTCTTTCACATGTCGCTCGGAAGTTTCCGGCATTAGGACAAGCTTGCATTTTCTTCCAAGCACGTCGCTAAACCATTCGCAGATCGCTCCGTTGTAAACCTCAGCCGCAACCTCGCTCTGCCAAACGACAACTTTCCGCCGCATGCCGCGATCCGGTTCGAACGGAATTGCAAGCGACCCAAATCCGTTTGCCGAAACATTCAGGCCGTTTTCATTCAATTCAACGGACAACGTCGCCATCGTCGGCACTTCCCTCTGAGTAAAAAACATCCCGTCCGGATCTGTCAGCATCC
>JBOGOW010000693.1:0-1714 GCA_050748285.1 Pyrinomonadaceae bacterium | reverse complement strand
GCGCCGACGGAAAAGCTGACGAATGGATTGCCGGTTATTTTCAGTCGGGCGAAGATGTTAATTACATAACAATTTCGACGGAGAGAGAGCAAGAGGAAACTTACGGAACCATCTTCCATGAATATGTTCACTTCATGCTAAATACAAGTTTTGGAAGTGCGCGTGTTCCGCCGTGGTTTAACGAAGGACTTGCCGAATATTATCAGACATACGAGATCTTTGACGATCAAAAAGTGATTCTGGGGTATGTTCAAGACAGCCATCTGAATTTGCTGCGTCAAGCAAAACTGATACCGCTAAAACAATTTTTCGAAGTCGATAATTATTCGCTCCACGCAAGCGGCGGCCATTCACGGAGCATCTTTTACGCTCAGGCGTGGGCGTTGATGCACTATCTAATTCAAGGAAATCAGGGCGCAAACGCTCGAAATCTGGATAAGTTCATCGCTCTGATTTTACGCGATGTCGAGCCGGAGGCGGCGTTTCGTCAGGCATTCAATTCCGATTATGCGGCGATGGAAAAAGACCTTCGAAAATATGTCCAGGACGGCAAATATACGGCGTCTCAATTTACGATGAAGCAGAAGCTCGTATTCGATTCGCAGATGACCGTAACGCCGCTTGCCGAGCCCGAGGCAAATGCGTATCTCGGCGATCTGTTGCTGCATACCGGCGAATATGCGGACGCGGAAACACATCTGAATAAAGCTCTTGCCGTTAGCCCGAATCTCGGTGCCGCGCGAATTTCATTGGGACTCGTAAAGCTGCGTCAGCGTAATTTTGCCGAAGCCAAAAAGAATCTTGAAACGGCTCTTGCCGGCGACCAAAAAAATCATTACGCGCATTACAGCTATGCGTACATACTTAGCCGCGAAAGCGTTGACGAATTTGGAATGGTTTACGCGTACAACGCTGAGTCGCTTCGAAAAATGAAAGCATCGCTGTTAAAAGCTATCGAGATAAACCCGCAATTTGCAGAAAGTTACAGTTTGCTTGGTTTTATCAGTTTGGTCTCTGGTGAGGATCTCGATGAAGCTCTGAAAACTGTAAACAAGGGGCTTGCGATACAGCCTGGAAATCCCGACCACCTTTTGCTTAGGGCAAAAATCCTGATGCGGCAAGAGAAATTCGCCGATGCACGCGCAGTGGCGGAAACGGTCGCAAAGTCCACCGAAAAAAAATCGGTCCGAGACGAAGCCGAAAACCTGATCAACTCCATCAAACAAGTAGAGGAAACGAAAGCGGCTTACGAAACGAAGGTGAAAGAGACGATCGCAGAGATCGAATCAAATGGCGGCAGGGTGAAAATATTCGGAAACAACCCGCCCGTGATATTGAAACGAAAAGATATTAGCGACGCCGATATCGAAAAATTCGAAAAGGAACGCGTCCTGCGAAACCTAAACTTGATACTCGACCCGCTGCGTGAAGGCTACGCAAGAAGCGTCGGCAGAATTGAGAAGATCTCGTGTCCGAAAGGTAAGGTGCTCTTTAATTTCACCGTGTCGGGAGTAAATTTGACGCTTTCGGCGATCGACTTTCAATCGATAGAACTAACCGTCTTGCACGAAGGGACGCAGAATTTCGAGGTCGGATGCGAAGCAAACCTGAGCGATCAACTCGTGGTTTTGACATACAAGCCGGCGGAGAAAGCGAAAACCGGTAACGACGGTATTGTGAGCGCGATCACAGTTGTGCCTAACGATTTCAGGTT
>JBOGOW010000692.1:0-1719 GCA_050748285.1 Pyrinomonadaceae bacterium | reverse complement strand
GGCCATGTAAAGTCCCAGACCTAACCCTTCACCCCTTTGCCCTGCTTCCGAGCGCGTAGAAGGTTGGAACTGCAGGGGTATCAACTGAGCAGGCATCGAAATGCTGTAGTTGCTCACAGTGATAATGATGTCTTCGTTTTCGGTGTAGTCCTTGACCAGAATGGGGGCGTTCGCTCCTCCACGTGATCGCGTTTATGTATATATGTAATAACGCTGTGTCGAACGCGTCGAAATGAGCACTTATATCTGTTCCAGTAGGCTGGATCCAAAGCAGTAAAATCGACTATTTGGAAGGTTGGTAGGTTATTGTGAATAGTAAGACAAGTTAATATGAGAGATTAATTCAGCGAGATCTTGGTTGTTTCGTGGAAGTCGAAGATAGTCGCATTCATAAATAAATCGCATGCGAGCAGTGTCTGCTTAGATGTGTCGAAAACTTGATGGGTGATGGCGAATATTTGATTGATGTATTTCCTGTCTAGGGTCGAATATCTCGTTGTGAAAAGAGCGATATTTAAAGGGGTCGTATGTGACATGCCGGGGAGTGCCGGCTGCTTTCTCACTCTATTTCTACCAAAACATAAACAACCAGGCTTCAGGCTTGGCTGCAAATAAAATCCATAAAAAATGTTGGGGTGGTCAATGCTGGGGAATAAATCTGACCGCGATTGCTCGCGGGTTGTAAAATCCAATTCACCTGTAAAAAACAAACTTAAGCAGCGTGGTCTAGTAGCAGCCTGCCTTCCCTTAATGGTATTCATCTATAGTAATGCGAGAGCTGATTATCCGGAATCCAAAGGCTTCATTGAAGATAGTAAGCTATCGGTTTTAGTAAAGAACTATTATTTCAATACAGATCGTGCCAATGGCCGGACCAATCAGAAAGACTGGTCGCAGGCGTTCATTGCGAACTACGTATCCGGATTTACTCAGGGGACAGTAGGTTTCGGTGTAGATGCCTTCGGCCTCTGGGGTCTCAAGCTCGATGCGGGCAGCGGAAGGGCGGGAACTGGTAACTTACCAGTCGGCGATGATGGGAATCCGGACGACAGCTATGGTCGAGCCGGCGGTGCCGTCAAGATGAGAGTCTCAAATACCGTTTTGAAATACGGACAGATGATGCCCAACTCGCCGGTATTCGCTCAGAGTACCAGCCGCCTGATGCCGCAGACCGCCACGGGTATTAACCTCCTCAGCACCGACATCAGCAACCTGTCAATTGATGCTGGTCATTTCACATCGGGTACAGACCAGGTCAACACGAACAGTGATGGCGAGCTTTGGGCGAGCTATGCCCACGTGACGACTCCTTCGGTCGACTACGCGGGCGGCAAGTACAAGGTTAATGACAATTTTGCCATTTCCCTTTATGGGAGCCGTTTCCAAGACATATGGAACCAGTACTACGGCAACCTGAATTATGTTTACGCGATCGATAAAGACCAGGCGGTTACGCTGGATCTCAACGTCTATCGAACGGCGGATAGCGGCCTGGCCAAGGCGGGTGAAATCGACACCACGGCTTACGGCTTGCAGGCGGGCTACAAGGTATCGGCACATACTTTCACGCTTGCCTACCAGCAGGTGCAGGGTGACCAGCCTTTTGACTACGTTGGGTTCGGCGATACTGGCCGTGCGGGAGGCTCGATTTTTCTTCCTAACTCCGTCCAGTACTCCGACTTCAATGGCCCAGGCGAAAAATCCTGGCAGGTACGTTAC
>JBOGOW010000691.1:0-1720 GCA_050748285.1 Pyrinomonadaceae bacterium | reverse complement strand
TTCCTTGGCCTTTGTCTGAGCGTGTTCAATTAGATTTCCGATTTTTCTTGTTCCAGCCCTAGTAAGCTCGACACAGTTGTTATTATGCACCAAAAGGCTGGATCTTCCGACAAAATAGTTGTGATTGTCGGCGACCTCAAAATTATATGTCTTCGCGCCTTTCTCCTGTTTCTTAACATTAGTGATCCTCGCCCAGGTTCCAGACGCGAGACGTAATTCATCACCGACTTGAAGCTGTCCGGCGACAATCCATTCGCCTTCATCGTCTTCGCTCGAAGTATGATTTCTTGCTCTGTGAATCCGTGCATAAAATGGATGGTCCGTCGTTACGCCCAGCGAATCGGTTTCACCTTCTACGCTGATTCTTATAATATCTTTCTCATACCTCTCGAACGTCTGGATTACCGGCTTGTATTCTACTTCACCTTTGAATTCATTGAAACTCAGAACTTCATCGCCTAATTCGATTTTCTCAATCGGGACTAACCCATCTCTAGTAAGCACAGGAGTTCCGGCGACAAAGCAGCACACTGCCTGTGCGACTCGCCTACCACCTCGGAAGAGATTGAAGAGACCCTTGCCAAATTTTGCGAGTCCTTTTCCGGCATCAAAAAGCGGACGTACGAAGGGCCTTGCCAGTCGTCCCCAAATCCCGTCACCCGGAATCGGCATTGGCTGGACCGCCTCGATTACCGGGAGCCAAAACTCCGCCGTCGGTAGAAACCCATCTAGCATCTTCTGAGTATCTGACTTCGGTTACGTCGTATTCGTTTCCACGACCCAAATCCGTTCGTCCCCTTCAACGTAATACTCGTTACCATCCTCATCTACTTCACATTCCCGCCCTTCCGGGCACCCTGCCTTTGTTCCAAATGCATCTATAAGGTTAAGTGGATTATTGCGAACGTATGAGTAAAGATTCCAGCTCTGAGTGTTGTCCTCAAACTGATCAAAAGCGGCTCGTCCGGAGAGTTATAATGAACCCCAAAAACTGGACCAGAGGTTAAGGTATGAAAAGGTGGTAAGATTGTCAAAAAAGAAAGGGTATGGGAAATGGAAAAGAGAGGAAGAATTACGGGTCTGGGTATAAGGCGAAGGTGGCGATGGAGGCGGTGAGCGGGCGGCTGACGATCAACGAGATTGCGAAGCGACATGAGGTGCATCCGGTGCAGGTATCGAAGTGGAAGAAGCAGTTTTTGGAAGGGGCAGCGGGGATATTTGAAAACGGCCGGAACGGACGGAACGCTCCGAATGGGAACCGGCGGGAGGCGGGCGAGGCTGAGGAATTGACGAATCAATTGTATCAGCAGATCGGGCAGCCAATTCACCTCGATAGAATGGCTGACGGTGCTGCAAACGAACCGCGTTCGGATCAGCATGGATGGCCGCGGAAGATGTTTTGACAACATTTTTGTCGAGCGTCTGTGGCGGACGGTAAAGTACGAAGAAGTCTATCTGAAAGAATACCCGGACGCCTGGCAAGCGGCGGAAAGTCTGACAAAGTACTTCTACTTTTACAACCACGAGCGGCCGCATCAATCGCTCGGATACCGAACGCCGGCCGAGGTCTATGGACAAAAAAGTTTCGGCAAAAGTGCCTGATATAAGTGGAGCGAAAGAGATAGTATCGAAAGTTGTGGAAGAGGGTAAATAGAAAAAGTAGCGTATCCTTGTTTTTGATCAAAAAAAACAAACAGGCACGAAGCCTGAAGGAGGATAC
>JBOGOW010000690.1:0-1720 GCA_050748285.1 Pyrinomonadaceae bacterium | reverse complement strand
CCTGACGAGCACGAGGCGGTGGGATATGGCAGCACCCACGACCACGTCTATCTTATCAAGTTTGGTTTACAATATCGCCGGCTCGCCGATCTCGCAAACCACTCCGTGGGACCCGAATGAAGGATGCGCGCTCGACGGAATGGCATGGGACTGCAACGACCTCATCCGCAGAGGCGATAATGGGAGCGTGGAAGCTGCGGTTTTTCGTGGTGGCCGACTGCTTGGAACTGGATGGCTAACCGGCGGAGCCATCAATAATGGCAGCTACATCTCTGTAGATCTGCCCGACATCTATTACTGGAGAGACAGGGATTTCGGCGAACTTGGCATCCATCCCGAATTGAATATACAAAATGGCGGCAGCTATCTCGTTCAAGTCCAAGACTCATGGCAGACGCGGCGGGCTCAAGAATCCGATATAACTACAACACCTGGATTGGTTGATGGCAAAATAATCCCTCGACCTTTGCCACTCATACCCTTGCATCCAGTCACTGATGCTTACAAGAAATTTTTGAATTCGGATGCGGCGAAGAATTGTCGTGAAGCCCTGACCAAGGCAAAACTATGGAACAAAATCGTCGCTAGCGCAGAAACAGTGGCCGTAATCGATATTGATCCAATTTCTGGTGAATTAGCATCAAAGTATTTTGGTGTAAAACCAGAGACGGCCGGTAAAGACGTGGCGACGTACGTCGGTACTGGCGCCAAAACAAATCGAGGTGTCAAGCCCGGAATCTACATTCGGGGTGGTCTATGGGGTTTCGAACCTTTCAGCAATCCGAAGAATTTGTTCTTCTTTTTGCACGAGCATAGTCACTTTGTTCAGCCGATAACAAGGCAGCCGGGACAAGATTTAGATTCTTGGTTAGCTGGCCAACTAGGCATAGTAAAGCGCAGCGCAGACTCGTCTATTTCTGCCGCAGTTAGTAGATACTTTAACTCTGGCTGTATGAAGGAGGAATTAGGAAAGTGAGTACTATTTTTGAAAAAATCCGATGGAATGTAGTAGCTATGATTCTTGTCGTCGCGTCGATGTCCTATGCGCAGAATTCTGCAATTCCAAATTCAACAACAAATGGTAAATCAGATTTCCGATACGTTATTGTGGATAATGAGGTTCAGGAGAATGAGCGGATCGTTCAAGTCCTGATGGATGAGAAGTCCTTTTCCGAAGAGAATCTTCGGAAGTTATTTAGACTAGTATCTAAGCGTCTTCCAAGTCCCAGCGTGCTTCGAATAAATGTCGCGACCAGTTTGGATCAGCTCGCGACTCCGGAGGAGGCCGATCAGGGATGGAATTCAGGCGAAACGTCGAGAATTACGGAAAATCATTTTTGGGCAATTTATCTCCGGAGCAAAGACGACGAATTCTTTAGATATTCACCAGTCAACGATAGATCGGACAATCGAATCGTGCAGATTAAAAAACCCAACTGATTAGTGTGCTAACGAAATAATGTCGACATTAGCAATCAGCAACGGCAGCGCGCTTTCGGGCGAATCTTTTGAAGACTCTCCGACAGAGTCAGACCCGATGGGCGGGAACATGGGATTGGAAACTCCTTACATTGAACCAGAGCCACCGCCCGAACCAACCGAGGAATCTCCGTTTTTCGAAGTCAACGACCTCGACCCGCAATACGTCAACGGCCAGCGCGTGACAATGACCCTACAGGGCCTGACGCTGATCGGCCCGGTCGCCAGCGCCCTTTTCCGC
>JBOGOW010000689.1:0-1722 GCA_050748285.1 Pyrinomonadaceae bacterium | reverse complement strand
GGGTCTATCTGTTGTGGTTTTCAGGGTACAACTTCTCCGTTGCCGTCTGGGTCGGCTTTATCGCTCTGTTCGGCACCGCAGTGCAGACCGGTATGATCATGGTCATTTACCTGGACGAAGCCGTCGCCAAAAAGAAAAAAGAACTTGGAAAACTGGACAAGCAAAGTTTGCTCGACGCAATTATCGAGGGTTCGCTGCTTCGTCTACGTCCGAAGGTCATGACTGTTTCGACCATCGTCGCGGGCTTGTTACCGATCATGTGGAGTACGAGTGCGGGAGCTGAGGTGATGAAGCCCTTGGCAACCCCGGTTTTGGGGGGAATGGTTTCAAGTTTGCTGCATGTGTTGATAGTCACGCCGGTGATCTTTTACTGGATACAGGAACGAAAGTTGAGGAAAGAAAATGTTTGATCGAACCGTTAAAACAATTCTTTGCCTAACATCGATCCTGACGTACTTCGTTGGGGCCCTTGCTCAGGAACCGCCGACGGCAATACAAGACACTTCGACACTCGTTCGTTTCCTTGACCAGATAAACGGCAAGACAACCGACGATGCGGTTCGGATCGCTCTCGAAAACAATGGCGAGCTTATCGCGATGCGAAAGGAACGCGACGCGGCCGCGGCGATGGTAAAACAAGCCCGGCTTAGGGCCAATCCGAGCCTTGAGGCCAGCGGTTCGCAGCAGATAGGTATGACCGATAGCAGCTACATGGTGAAAGGTATGCTGCCGCTAGAACTCGGAGGGCGGCGTAGTGCCCGCATTCGCGTGGCTGAACGCGAGCTAGTTGTCCGCGAAAAAGCGGTAGTGGACCGCGAAAGATTGTTGGCCTCGGAAGTTCGCATGAAATTTGGCTCGGCGCTCGCCGAGACGCTAAAGCTCAAGTTTACAGAGGATATTTTGGCTGCCGCTCTACAGCAGTACCGCCTAGTACAGGTACGTGTATCCGATGGAAAAACCGCTCCGCTTGAAGAGAACATGACGCTCGTCGAGGTCAATCGCCTCCGTTCCGCACGGGAAAGTGCAGAGGGAAGGACCGCGATCGAGTTTTTGGAGCTTCGCAATCTTTTGGGAATAAAACCCGAGGAACCAATGCGGATACGGGGCGATTTTGAGAATTTAGTCTTTCCTTTGCCCGTACTTTCTGTTACTACCGCCAATGCCTTACAAGTGCGTCCCGATCTTGCAGGATTGCTGGCAATGGAAGATCTGGGCGATGCACAGATCGAGCAAGCCAAGGCGGGCGGGCGTATTGATGCCAGTGTGACGAGCGGGTATCAACGGATGAATTCAAGCTTCCCGCTCAATGGGTTGTCAGATACTGGGCAACTCCGGCCGATTCGGGACATATTCCACTTTTTTACATTTGGTGTCACGTTTGAACTTCCTGTGTTGAACAAAAATCAGGGAGCCATCGAAGCCGCAGTTGCCAACCGCGAGGCTGCCCGAAATAGGCGAGAGTTTGGAGAACTTATCGTCCGTCGTGAGGTGGCCTCGGCCTTTGCCCGATATGAAAGCTCGGCAAAGGCGATGGAGATATTTCGTGTCGGTGTTCGTGGCCAGGCAAGTGCAAATCTCGATGTAATTCGCCAGACATACGAACTCGGTTCGAGAAACCTCATCGATTATTTGATTGAGGAACGCCGTTATATCGATATTGAAAATGAATACATCGACATGCAGCTTGGGGTTTACAACGCGCACATAGAAATCATGCGAGCG
>JBOGOW010000688.1:0-1724 GCA_050748285.1 Pyrinomonadaceae bacterium | reverse complement strand
CAAGTTGGCGAACGGATCGAAGTTCGAGATCATGGATTGGCAGTTCGTGCCAAAGCAGGAAGTCTCGGACATTGACGACGCGAAACGAGGCGAAACCAAAGAATCGAAACGTTCGAAAAATGATGAGGTCGAGGCCGCAAAGGTAAAGGGCGAACCGGACAAACTGGATGAGACATACGACATCTGGTATCTCGTTCGGCTCGATCCATCAGTTTCACCGGCGCCGGCGGGTTGGCTTTTTGGCCGTCAAGTCGAGCTGCAGGTGCCGAGCGAGATCGTATTTTTTCAGCACAATAACCGCAAATTCGTCACGTGGCAGCGGCTTGATACAGAGATTGCGAGCAAAGCGGTATCCTCGGATCGTAATTCGACGCCGGGCAATTGGGTCATACTTTCGCGTACAAATGTTGTGAAGGCGATAGACGGCGTCGAGCCGGATTTCGATGGTATTCTCGTCCTTGCATTCGATAAATACGACCAGAGTTTTTATACAGTTTGGCGAACGTCCGGCGATGTTTGGGGATTGCTTCCGCTCAGGTTGGACGGAAGCGGTGATAGCAAAACGTTCACCATTAATCTTCGGCACCCCGAAGGCCACATGGATGAAAAACGCTTTTCCGTTTTTCGCGACAAAAGCCGTATCAAGGTGACGCCGCCGGAAGACATCGCGCAGTATCAAGATTCCAAGAAACGGTAACTCTATTTTTGTGAGCGACGGTCTCGAAAATCCTTTTCCCGAACCGGTCGAGATCGAGATCACCGACGTGCTCGATCTGCATTCATTTCTACCGAAAGAGGTCAAAAAAGTAGTCGAAATATATCTCGAAGAAGCACACGCAAAAGGCTTTCAATTCGTACGAATAATACACGGCAAAGGCATCGGCGTTCAGCGCGATATTGTTCGAAGCGTGCTAAAAGAAAAAAACTTCGTAAAAACTATTAAAAGCGGCGATGAATTCTCAGGCGGTTCGGGCGCGACAATTGTCGAGCTAAAAATCTAACCGTCATCTAGAACATCGGCCCACGGGCCGTCGTCTTCTTCGTCGTAAAGAGCGGCGATCAGGTCTTCCTGTTCGGCGATACGGTTTTCGGCGTCTTCTAAGCGACGCGTGAGGCTGCGGCATCGGCGTTCGAGTTCGGTAACGCGTTTTTTGCGCTCTTTGTCCATGCGGTCGAGGTAAAACATATACATCAACTGCAGGCCGGCAACGCCGGTCAGCGCAAGCGAGAGTCCGATGAGGACGTAATTCAGCATCGCAGTATGCGTTGATTATAACTTGACCTCGCCGGAATTAAAAGCAAAAATCTTGTGATACGACGATTCTTTGCAGAAGCTCGCACGTTAGTAAGGACGATACGCGAATCCGCTTTTCAAAATGATGCAAACCCAAACCTTAAACCTAATTTACACTTTGCTGTGCGATGATGTTCGCATTGAGATGGGGAACAAGATTTCGCTGATGGGCATTTTTCAGAATATTATGGTCGAAAAGCTGCCGGTTTCGCTTATCAAATTCGCCGTTATAAATCATTGGCGCGGCGAAGGTAACCACAGCACGGAAGTTCGTATAATGTCACCCGACCGACTGAATTTGGTCGTTACCTCACAGCCGACGCCGATCGAGCTCGCCACCGGCGGCTTTACCGATAACGTCAGCTTTTTTATGAACGTCGTTTTCCCGACCGCCGGAACATATTGGGTGCAGACTCTTGCCAATTCATCG
>JBOGOW010000687.1:0-1734 GCA_050748285.1 Pyrinomonadaceae bacterium | reverse complement strand
GGCCAGGGGTAAAGCGCTGAGATTTTATTCCGCGAAAAGTACTTTCACAAAAGCTTTTGTCTTCTTTGTTGGTCACGTCCCATGGTTTCTTCACAATATCAGGGTCATAGTCGACTCCTTCAACGGCATCGCCACGTACATACCAAGTAGTTTCCCATTCGACATCGTCAACAGCGATAGGTCGCATGGTGTGCGTAACTACATGATCAACATGGTAAATCACCCTTGAAAGGATCGGGAGAACACCAAAGCCCGTGCCAAAAGAATCGGGAAGCTCAGTAGCGTCTTTAAATACGCCCAGGGGCGGAGCAACGATGTTCCCATCTAGAGAAAGAGTCTTCATGCCGGCTTTCAATGGAATTCGGCCACTGAAATAAGGATCTTGCCATTCATCTGTTCGCGAATGCATAGCGGGAAGATCCACAGTTACACACAGCGTCGCATGCCCACCACCGCAGTGATAGCACTCTAAATAGTTTTCAAGTAAGATTTTCCAGTTTGTCTTGATTTTGTATTTTTCTCTTACGGCAATTTTAAGATTGCGTGATTCCAGTTGAGATAGGTCATTCTCGATAGATTCAAATTTGCTTTCTAGCGCTGGTGGACGATTTTCGCCGGTGCAATAGAAAATGAACCCATGAAACACAGTGACATGTACTTTCCATAGTCCCCAGTCTTTATAGTCAAAACTTTCGCCATCTGGCCTGCTTGGCACGTTGCGCAAGTTGCCATCTAGGCCATAAGTCCAATGATGATAGGGGCATGTAAATTTTCTGATGTTGCCTTTAGGGTTGGGGCATAGTTCATGGCCGCGGTGACGACAAACGTTCAAGAATCCAGAAATTTCGTTTTCTGATGTTCGTACAATAACTATACTTTCTCCAGCAAATACCTGGGTCGTGTAGTCACCTACTTGTTTTAGCTCCGACTCATGGCCACAAAGTAGCCACTGTTTAGCGAATACTTTCTGGCGCTCTAATTCAAAGACGTCTGGGGAGTTGTAGCACTCACGCGAAAGTATTGTCGAATACGATGTTTGTTTTCTGGCTTCGCTTAACTCGCCAATGAGAGTAATAACTTCAGGTTCAGCCATGTAGCTCATGATTAATATCTCCTCGTGGTGCCACGACTACTGTTCGTTGATGACATTCTCGATGTCATCTGCTGCAGTTGGTCTTTGATGTGTACGTTTAGCCAGGTTGACGATCAATGCCGTACTTCGTAAATAAATGAGCTATAACATGTATGAGTTAGTTGGCATCCACGTATCGTGAATCCCCGACATTTGCCAGATCCTCAGTGACTCCATGGCTCTTGAGGATCTCTGCTATTTGACCATTTTTATG
Organism: Pyrinomonadaceae bacterium; assembly: GCA_050748285.1. Lineage (GTDB taxonomy): Bacteria > Acidobacteriota > Blastocatellia > Pyrinomonadales > Pyrinomonadaceae > OLB17. The sequence goes on along the minus strand of JBOGOW010000687.1, from coordinate 388 downwards.
CATTTCCTTGATCACTGCGTTAAGCGCTGTTCCCAAATCTACGTTGTTCTTATCATAGAGAAATGCAGATTGGGCGGGTTGCATCGACGTTGCAACGCGAGGATCTGCACCGCTAATTTCGATTTTTATACCAGGTAAAGAGCCTTGGGTTTTTGCGTAGGCACCCACTGTATAAGCATCCAGCACCGCGTCCACTCGACCATTTTTTAAGTCTTCCAACGCTGTGACGGGTGTTGGATATAATTTGAGTTTCGATCCATATATGGCCTGTAGGTCTTTGACCCACTGATAGCCCTGGACGGTTCCTACGGTTTTGTCACCCAATTCAGATAGGTCGCGGAAGCCAGTTTTTGAATATATTGCCATTAATTCCACGAACACAGGATCA
>JBOGOW010000686.1:0-1746 GCA_050748285.1 Pyrinomonadaceae bacterium | reverse complement strand
CAACGATCATCGATACAAACGCGAACGGAGCTGATTCGGCTGACGAAGTCCTCGCAGAAACTTGGTCGGACGGTGCGGGACGTGTAAGATTGTCACGAGTTCCGCATACGTTTAGCGGCGGCTCGACCGCGACCTGGGCTGGCACGATCACGGAGTACGACATCCTGGGACGCGTGAAACGTCAGAGCGTTCCCACGGAAGTAAACTCAAGCTGGGAAGCAACAGGAGACGACGCGACACGAGGCTTTATCTGGAACTCGCAGGAATACGATTGGAAAGGCCGCACCACAAGGACAATCCCATCCGATTCAACGGGCAGCGACGGCAAAGATACTCTTATCACATACGAAGGCTGCGGCTGTGCGGGCGGGCAGGTGGTGGCTGTACAGGGGCCGGTTATTAAGCAGAGTTATGGGATCGGGCAGACGGAGACGACGCTTGGGCGAAGAAAGCAACGGGTTGAATCGGACATTCTGGGTCGGCAGACGAAAGCGATCCTTTACGAATGGAATGGTTCGACGGTGTATTCGACGATTACGAATAGTTACAACGGGCGCGACCAGATAATCGGGCGACGCCATTATCAGGGGACGGCTAGCAGCGGGACGTTTCAGGAAGCCGTTTCAACCTTTGACGGTCACGGCAGGCTAAAAACACGCCATATTCCCGAACAGAACGCGAACACAAACACCGAGTTCGATTATTTTCCCGACGGCTCGCTTAAACAGGCAACCGACGCACGCGGGGCGGAAACAAATTACGTGTATAACTCGCGCGGACTTCCGAGCCAGATCAGCTACGGTGCACCGACCGGAATCACGATTCCGGCAACCACGTCGTTTGAATACGATAATGCCGGAAATCGAACTCAGATGACCGATGGGTTTGGAACTGTCGCTTATGCTTACAATTCGTTATCGCAGATGACTGTCGAGACACGGCAGTTCAACAGTTCTCAGCCGACGGCGCTTCAAAGCCGGACTTTCGCGCTTTCCTACACATATCAACTTTCGGGTGCGCTAAAGAGCATCACCGACCCGTATGAGGACACGATAAATTATGCCTACGATAAGGTGGGTCGGACGGCGAGCGTAACAGGTTCCGCATTCGGAACAAGCAACTCGATCGATGAATATCTTACGAATGTCTCCTATCGTGCGTGGGGAGCGGTCAAGCAAGCCGATTTCGGAGATCATGGAACGCGGATGCAGCAGACGTTTGAAAGCGGAAGTTTGCGGCTTGCTACGTTTAATGTATCCAATGTTACAAATAATGTTTCGATTTTTAGAAAAGATTATTACTACTACACCGACGGACAGGCAAGGTTCATAAGGCAGAATTACAATGGAGTTTATGACAACGCGTTCGATCGGTATTACGAATACGATTTTGCGGGAAGAATGACCAAAGCCTTTACCGGTGATCAAGCCAGAACAGGAACGCAAGACTCACAGCAGGATGACTACCGTCCTTACGTTCAGAATCTGACCTATGATGTTTGGAACAATGTCACCAGCCGCGATGCAATGCGCTGGACAGACGATCTCGATCTGACAAACAGTTTTGACGAGCAGACGAACCGCGAAGACACTTGGGATTACGATGCGGACGGGCGTGTTAAGCTGGTTCCGCCGACATCGAATCACGAGGACAAGTTTTACACGTATAAATTCGATGCGGGCGGGCGGTTGGTTGAGAATGATTCTTATATTGTAGATCAGGCGCAATATCCGGTTCGCAATTCGC